>JBEKEB010000046.1:0-23375 GCA_050014055.1 Anaerolineales bacterium
GGAACTACAATAGCTTGGCGGCCGGTCATTATAAAATAATCCGGGGGGTTGCGTACCATAACGATCGCGTCCGGTCTGGCGCTTTGAGCTGCAAGAAAATGATCGGCTTTCACATATAGATATTCACCTTCGTTCCAGCCCGAATCGACAACACGGATTTTAACTAGCATGGCGCTGAACAGGATCATAATTACCAGCAGTATCGCAGGGAAGAGGCGGGTCAGCTGGGTCAGCTTTTTGTCATTACTTGCTATCCGCCTCAAGCATACATCCAAACCGAGCGCGGCAAGCGCAAACCAGAGTGCCTGGAACGCTGTTCCGGCATGGAAAAAACCACCGCTCACGCTGGCAAAGGGAAAAAGCAGGCTCTCTGCTAAAAGTATACATAACCAGCCCAGTACGCCAATCTGAACCCGAAATGAATGTCTTTCTTTCCAAACACCTACGATGATCAGCGGGGATAAAAATATCATCCCTTCAGCAAAGAAAGCAGTGCCCAGGTTTTGCCATACCGCCGATACCCGCACTTTTAACGCTTCCTGCATCCCACTTGCAAGCCAGGATTGAAATGTATACAATTCAGGGGTGAAAGAAAATATCTGGTTATAACTCGTCATCCAGAGCACATATCCACTGCCTGGCGGCATCATAGAGCCAAATACAACCAGGTTCCGCCCAAACCAAGCTCCCATCACCAGTAGGTAACCTAGAGAAGCCATAAAACCATTCGAAGCAGAACGCATCTTGGGGCTTCGCAAAGAACCAGCGGTCGCCTCCTGGTAAGTAAGTACAATCACAGCCAACAAGGTAAGCGGAAGCCAGAGTAACCCATCCCCGCGTGCCAGGTTGAATGCCCCTGCCAGCACACCCAGCATAATTGATTTTGTGATAGTTAATCTGTCCAGCAATAGGAAATAAAGAGCACCTGCCAACAAATAGAGGCTGTAGTTGTCCGTTGTTACGATGAACGGAAGATAGTACCCGGAAAAAATGGTCAATAAACCAGCTAACAGAGCCAGAGTGCGCTTCCGGGAGATTCGGTAGGCCAGTGCTGCGACGATTAATGGAGCTGTCGCCGCCATTAAGACAAAACCTATCCGCGCGGAAAGAAAATTAATCTTTCCAGTAAGTAACATTCCCCCGGCAGCCACAATGGACGCCAGAGGATTCCAATAGGAATTCGAAGGTTGAGGCAATCCCTGCGGATGATCCAGATAATTCCACAGGAAGGGATCGTTGAACCCGTGCCCGCTGGCTAATTGTGTGCCACCCGCATAGTAATAGTCCGCATCCATATAACCGGGCACGGGCTGTAACGCCACAACTACAAGCGCAACCATCAATGCCAGAACAAAAAGAATTATATAATCTCGCCGGCTTAAGGGGGAAAAAGCACTGGATGAAGTATGCACAAAAACCCCATTCTAATCGTTTGAAAAAACAGCCATGCCAAACAAAGGCAGGGTCCCAGTCGTCAGCCGGTCCGCCGGGTGCTGGATGGGTGGAGGATTACTGGTCTCGGATGCGGAAAATGCGTGCATGCTCGATCTCGCCCAGATAGGTCAAAGACATCTGGTCCCCTGGATTTTCATAAACTGGTAATAACCCTGTCGGAACACTCCCTTCTTCCAATACCAGGTAAACCGCATGATATTTCCGGGCTGCTGCTAATACTGTATTGACGTTTCCATCCGGAACAGCAATCGACGGGTTCCCGGATGCCAGAAAAAATCCAGGTGGATCGGCAACCATGATAGTATCTGTGGTTGCGGCCCCTTGGGTGACAAGATATTTATTTATGTGGCTATATGCATCATTTTCCAGGCCCCAGCCCTGCCCTGAGCTTTGATTAATCGCAAAACTGCTATTCCCACCAATGACCCGGGTCCAAATTATTACTGCGGTCAATAACACTGCCAGGCCAATCAACCCTATCTGAAAAACAGTTCTGGCCTGAGGGGCGTTCCAGCCGCGTTTCCGACTGCCCCACTGCATCACCCTCTCCAGTCCCACCGGCGCTAATACCCACCAGACTGTTTGTAAGGCCGCACCGGAATGAAAGAATCCTCCACGTGCGCCGGCGAATGGGAAGATTACCGTCATCGCGCCAAGCGTCAGCAGCCATGCCAGGGTGGCCAATTGAATGCGCTTGTCTTTCCGCATGTACCAGAATCCCAATGCGATCAAGGGGAGCAGGAAGACTTCTGCTTGCACCGATAGGGTAGTGGCAAGATTCAATCCCAACGACATAACGCGTGCTTCCAGGATGGCAGCCAACCCAGAATGCCACCAGGAGGCAAATGTGAGTTGGCTGGCTGGAAAAGCAAACAACTGGTCATAAGAGCTTAGCCATAGCATTTTGGTTCCACCAGGAGCCAGCAGCGTTCCAAAAGCGGAAATATTACGGGCAAACCAGGGCCCCATGACTAATAGGTAACCTAAAAGAACACATCCCAAGGAATAAAGAATGGATATTCGGGATTGGTCGGGCTTGCGGAAATAAAGAACGGCAATTATTGCTAAAATAAACCAACGGATCCCATCGGCGCGGGAAAGGTGCATAAGGCCGGAGATAATGCCCAGAAGAAAGGCGGAAATCAGCCAGGCTCTATGAGTCGTGTTGACCAAAGACCGGGAAAGCAGCAGAAAGAAAAGTCCACCCAGGAGCATATACAGGCCGAAAGTGTCTGTTACCGGAAGAAAAGGGAGGTAAAAGGCAGGGAAAACCGCCAAAAGGCCGGAGGTGATGGCCAGGTCACGCCGCGCGCTGATGCTCCAGGCCAGTGCAGCCGTCAGCGGTGGAAGAGCAGCTGCCACAGCCAGGAACCCCACCCGGGCTGCAATCCACGAGCTGGGTCCAAAAAGAACTGCACCGGCCGCGGCCAATAACGAAGCCAAGGGCATCCAATATGCATTGGATGGGTGTGGCAATCCGGTTGGATTATCCAGGTAGTTCCAGAGCACCATATCGGTAAAGCCATGCCCTGTAGCCAGTGTACGCCCCCCGGCATAGTAATAGTCCGCATCCATATATCCCGGCGTGGGCTGAAACGCTGCCACAAACATTGCAGCGACCAAACCAAGCCCGGCAAGCAGGAGGGACATTTTCCAGGTCATGGAGGTGTTTCCATCCCGGTCGGAACGGTACGAATGTACCACCAGCGCATCCAATAGAGACCCAACACGAGTATCACAGGCAGGAACAGAATCAGAATGTTGATCAGCGTCGCATAGGCATTCGCTGAGACCAGGGCAATGGTCAGGTACCACAGGCCAACGAGAAGAAGTATCACTATCCCTGGCACCCCCCAGCGCTTGAGCCAGGGTCGGCGTTCACCCAGCTGCGCCAGCAATAGCATCAGTGGCACAATGAGTATAAGGTAATCCTTTGGAACCATTGGGATACCCAGCAAGGGTGTCACGGAAATTGTCAGGCAGACTATCCAGAGGAATGCCCTGAAATCTTTTGCAAGTGAATTCCCCCACTCGAAAAATAAGATGAGCAGCAGGATAGCCGCTAGCACCCAGCCAAGCCGTGGGCCTGCTACCGGGGACAAGGAGCCAAAAATACCAGTTGTCGTAAAGCCAATGTTATACACGGAATGTGAAAGCATTCCATTTATATACGGCAGGAACCATCCAGGCAGAAATAGAAAGGCAAGACCCAGAAGAACTGCAAGCCCCATTATAAAACCCCACAGCACCCGCCACCGGCGCTGGTAAATAATCCACCAAAAAATAAAAAAGGTCAGTACCCCAAAGAAACTGGCAGAGCTGACCAGCAGTATCAATAATACCCCTGCCAACTCATCACGTTCATTACGCAGCGCCAGCAGGAATCCCACCAGTGCCAGTGCAATAAACCCGGCCGCGCTCCCGCTGTCCAGCGAAAACGCCCCGAAGACCCACAACAATGGGAAGAGTAGGATTACAGGCAGGAATATGTGACCCGGCTTCCAGCCGGTTATGCGCAGCGACAGGAATGCCATAGCCACCAGGGCGATTTCGAGACATGTAGTCCAAATTGCACGCGCAAGCACATAATCATTTACAAGCGCTATTGGAAAATAGAAGAGTTCTACCGGGAAGGGCAGCCACAACGCCAGCGGGTCCTGACCCGGTGCAGCCAGCCGTCCGTAGTAGAGGATCTGGGCACGTTGGGTAGCCGGGTCGCTGTAAGGACTATCGCCATATTGGAGAAAAGTTCGCATGCCCAGCCAGGGCACCAGGAAATCCTTCTCGGTCGGTTGGGCGCGTACATATTGCGTGTTGGCCCACACCAATCCGCCCAAGGCGGCCACAGCAAGGCAAATCAAAAAGATGGCGGTTAGGACAGTCAGACTACGAGACATTGGATCATAGAATTAAAAATGGTAGAGGCTGAAAAAATAAAAATTTAAGAGCCAGGTTTATTCTACACCAGAATTGTTCATACCCTGCTGTTTTCAATTTTACCTTCAATCATATATACTCATTTCAATTCTTCCAAAATGGGAATTCATTATGACCATAATTCCCAATAACCAAAATGGAAAATGGGTATAATAAAAATGAAGAACAAGGAAAAAATGCTTTCCAATTTCGAAGCAAATGAAAACCAATCCGCCGAAATCACTTCGATGATTTCAAACCTGGAATGTTCCGGCTGTGGCGAAATATTTTCCTCCATTGAGATCAACACGTTTTGTCCCTTTTGTCAGTCCCCCTTGCTGGTCCGCTATGACCTGGCAGCCATTCGGAATCAGGTGGACCGGGATGCCATCCGGCGTCGTCCAAAAGGCATGTGGCGTTGGCATGAGTTGCTCCCGATCTCGGCTCGTGAAAACTTTATTTCCCTGGGAGAGGGCGATACATCCCTCCTCCCTGTTCCAAACATTGCTAGACAGCTTGGTATTTCCAACCTGTATGTAAAGGATGAGAGTTCCAATCCGACCGCGTCTTTTAAAGCACGCGGTCTGGCTGCAGCAGTCTCAAAAGCCAAAGAATTGGGGATAAAGAAAATCATCATACCAACCGCCGGGAATGCTGGCGGGGCCATGGCAGCCTATGCTGCCCGGGCCGGTATCCAGGCGCTTATTTATATGCCTAAAGACACGCCTCACGCTAATATCCTGGAAAGTCGTATGGCTGGCGCAGAAGTTGTCCTGGTGGATGGCAATATCAGCGATGCAGCCGGCATGGTCGGGATAAAATCGAAAGAGGAAGGTTGGTTCGATTTGTCCACTTTTAAAGAGCCTTACCGTCTCGAAGGCAAGAAGATCATGGGGATTGAGCTTGCCGAAGCCTTTGATTGGGAATTACCGGACGTAATAATTTATCCAACCGGCGGCGGTACCGGCCTGGTCGGCATGTGGAAAGCTTTCGATGAACTGAATGATTTGGGCTGGCTACGCAATTCTAAAAGACCCCGCATGGTAGCGGTGCAGGCCGAAGGCTGTGCACCAGTGATCAAGGCTTTTGAAACCGGTGTTCTCTATTGCGATTTTTGGGCCAACGCCCATACGCTGGCATCCGGGCTACGCGTGCCAAAGAGCTTTGCTGATAAACTTATCCTTAAGGATTTACGTGCCAGCAATGGGACAGCCGTGGCGGTCAGCGACTCTGACATCCAGGTCGCCCAGCTCAAACTCTGCCGGATGGAGGGCATTTTCCCGGCACCCGAGGGAGCCGCTACACTGGTGGCGCTTGAAAAGCTGCTGCATCAAAATTGGATCCACCCCGGGGAACGCATTGTCCTATTCAATACCGGCTCCGGATTGAAATATCTTGACCAGTTGGATTCATTATATTGAACCTCTGCTACTGTGTACCCGTACTCCAGCTATCTTGGGCTTCCATTCGAGTACAATCTAAGAAAATTTAGGAGAACCTTGTCTATTGGAAAAACAAGTGAAAAAGGGTTTTATCCCCGCCCAGCTACCCCCAAATATGGATTCGTTCCTCGTCGTTTTATCACTTAAGCGTTCGTCCAGCAGTTTTTCGAGTTTTGCACACATTTCAGCTCTTGCTGGAATAATCTACCTGAAAGTGGCAGGTAAAGATCCATCGACAGGATTTTCATAAAATGCCCAAGTCTGTTACGGTCCAACTTTTCGTTACTTGTTTGATCGACACATTCTTTCCGGAGGTCGGCGAGGCGATTGTGCATGTACTGAACCGCGCCGGCGTTAGAGTTGAATTCCCGGCTGCACAGACCTGCTGTGGGCAGCCGGCTTTCAATGCCGGGCTGCGCTCTCAGGCCCGCCCCCTGGCTGAACATACCATCCAAGTCTTTGAAAAGACGGCTGGCGATATCATCATTCCCTCCGGATCGTGTGCAGCCATGTTCCGCAGCGGCTATCTGGAACTCTTCAAAAATGATCCGCATTGGTTGCAACGTGCCCAAACGCTAGCTGGCCGGGTGCAAGAGTTCACCGAATACTTGGTGGATGTGCGAGGCGTCCTTGACCTGGGCAGCCGCTGGCCGGGAAAACTGACCTATCACCCCTCCTGTCATCTCTTGCGCAGTCTCGGAGTGGACCGCCAGCCTAGCCTGTTATTGTCCTGCGTTAAAGAGGCTGAAGTCATTGAACTGCCGGAACGGGCTGATTGCTGTGGTTTCGGCGGTGTCTTCTCGGTGGAACATCCTGAACTCTCGACAGAGTTCCTGAAACGCAAGATCGCGAACCTGGATAAGACCGCCTCCCCTACCTTGGTTGTCTGCGATGCCGGCTGCCTGATGCATATCCAGGGCGGTTTAAAGCGCCAGCGAAAGGATCAACAGGTGGTTCATATCGCGCAGGTCTTGGACAGCCAATGAGTACAAAGACTTTTCGTGCTCGCATTCGCAAGTCCCTGGCGGACCAGAACCTGCAACTCTCCCTGGATGGGAATGCCACGCGCCGGAGGATTGGCCGTCTGGAGGCTTTCTCTACGGTCCCCGATTTGCAGGAGCGCCGCATGCGCGCCCACGCCATCAAAGCGGACGTGGTCGCCCACCTGGAAGAATATCTTAGACGCTTCATTACCCAGGTCACTCGCAATGGCATCCGGGTTCATCGCGCCGCCGATGAAAAAGAAGCCATCCACATCTTCCTTGAGATTGCCCGGGAGCACGATGCCAGGTTGGTAGCCAAGTCGAAATCCATGGTTTCGGAGGAAATTAATTTCGACCATGCCCTCGAGCCAGCCGGACTGCAAGTCGTTGAAACAGACCTGGGCGAGTATATCGTCCAGTTGCGCGGTGAACGCCCCAGCCATATCATTACCCCGGCTGTCCACCTGACCAGGGCCCAGGTGGGGCAGCTCTTTCACGAGAAACTTGGCACACCCTATACCGAAGATATACCGGAAATGGTTGCAACTGCCCGCCGTGTACTTCGCCAGGTATTCCTGACTGCTGATATCGGCGTTTCCGGAGTCAATTTCGGTGTGGCGGATACAGGAACGCTTTGCCTGGTTACCAATGAAGGCAATGGGCGCATGGTAACCACCCTTCCGCCGGTACATGTGGCGTTGATGGGTATCGAGCGCATTATTCCAACGCTGGATGATCTGGCATTGTTCCTTTCGCTCCTGCCGCGTTCAGCCACCGGACAAAAGTTGAGTGCCTACACCAGCTTGATCCATTCACCGAAACGCTTTGAGGATGTGGATGGTCCGCAGGAACGCCATCTGATCCTGGTGGACAATGGGCGTTCCGTCATGCGTAATTCCCCGCTGGCTGAATCGCTCTACTGCATCCGCTGTGGCGCTTGCTTGAACGCGTGCCCGGTCTTCCGCTCGATTGGTGGACATGCCTACATCGGCCAGGACGGTTCCATTGCTCCCTACCCCGGCCCGATTGGCGCGGTGGTTTCACCTGCACTTTTTGGTTGCGAAAATTTCGGCCAATTGGCACAGGCTTCAAGCCTTTGCGGAGCCTGCCAGGAAGCCTGTCCGGTGAATATCAACCTGCCGGATCTTTTATTGCGGGTGCGGGCCGGCGAAAATAAAAACAACAAAAAACAGGCGGAGGGTGTCGCTGTACCAGCTTTCCTCAATCTTGGCCTGAAAGCTTTCCGCCTGGCTGCCAGTACACCCTTTTTCTTCTCGACCGGACAGCGCTTGGGTGGCCTCCTAAGCCGCATTTATTCCCCCTTTAAAAAATACTTCCCCCTGCCGGCCTGGACAGGCTGGGGTTACAGCAAAGATTTCCCGCGCCTGGAAATATCCCCCTTCCGGGCACGCTGGAATAGAATAAAGCAGGAAGTCAATCTGGAGAATCAATCGATCCACCCGACGGAAAACCCTGGCGAATCCGCATCCACGCTGCCCCCCTCCCTGGTTACCCGGTTTACCGACGAACTTGCCGCCCTCGGTGTCAAAGTCTATCGCCTTCCTGAGAAAAAGGTTAAGGCCAGTCTGGCTAAATTGTTGCGCGAACGCGGCATCGAGCGAGTTGCCGTGGATGACATTGGGGAAAAATATGTCACAAGTTTCAAATCTGTAGGGGTGCCGGATTCAACCATCTTGGCGGGCGTTACCGGCGCCCTGATGGGAATTGCCGAATCCGGATCGTTTGTGCTGATTGGCGGGGAAGCACATCCACTATCCGCCTCCCTGCTCCCCGATATTCACATTGCCATCCTGCGGGAAACCGACCTGATGCCAACTCTGGCGGAGGCGCTGGCCCGCCCGGAAATCCGGGCAGCCTCGTCTGCGGTTATCATCACTGGTCCCAGCCGAACCGGGGATATCGAAATGACCCTCTCCATCGGAGTGCACGGGCCAAAAGAAGTACACGTTTTTTTGATCGAAGATCTCGAGTAATCGTTTAAGTTTATGCTATAATAGCGCCAATCTGAGGCAAGTATGACCAGCATCTCCTTCGCTAATAATAATAATGCTAACGATAATCGGCCTCCGGCCGTTGGGCGAAGCCTGCAAGGTTAACGAACACACCAAGCTAACCAATCGCCCAACGCATCTGCGGAGGGCGATTTATTTTATAAGCAAAGAACTGTAAACATAAAGGTCACCAAAGTTCACGAAGGAAGTTTTTCATTTGTATACTTTGTGCCCATAGTGTTTAACATCTTGCATTTATTGAGGTAATTCTTCTGGAGGCGGCTTATGTACAAAACACATACTTGCGGTGAACTGCGCGGCACGCATGCCGGGCAGACCGTCACATTGGCGGGCTGGGTGCACCGGCGGCGTGACCATGGCGGTGTGATTTTCATTGACCTGCGCGACCGCTTTGGCTTGACCCAGGTGGTGATTAACCCTACCCTGCCCAGGGAAACCCTGGATTTGATATCCAATGTCCGTTCCGAGTGGGTACTGCAAATAGTCGGCAAAGTGCAAAAACGCCCGGCCGGTATGGAAAACTTGAAAATGCCCACTGGCGAGGTCGAAGTCATTGCAACCGAAGTAGTTGTGCTCAATCCAGCCAAGGCTCTGCCATTCATGATAAGTAGTGACGAAGAAGTGGAAGAAAACATCCGTCTCAAATACCGCTATCTCGACCTGCGGCGTGAAAGGATGCTCCACAACCTGGAGCTCCGCCACGAAGTTGTCTTGTTTATGCGCAAATACCTGTCAGAACGCGGTTTTCTTGAAATCGAAACTCCCTCCCTCTTCAAGACCACCCCCGAAGGAGCACGCGATTATCTGGTGCCATCCCGTATCTATCCGGGCCAATTCTATGCGTTGCCGCAGTCACCGCAACAATTGAAGCAATTGTTGATGGTGGCTGGCATGGAACGTTATTTCCAGATTGCCCGTTGTTTCCGGGACGAAGACCAGCGCGGCGACCGTCAGCCTGAGTTTACCCAGCTCGATCTGGAAATGTCCTTCGTTCACCGGGACGATGTACTAGAGATGGTTGAAGGGCTATTCACCGCCATGCTCCCGGCTGTCACGCCACACAAGAAATTTTTAGCTTCCCCCTGGCCGCGTTTCACCTACAACGAGGTGATTGCCCGCTTTGGATCCGATAAGCCGGATTTGCGCTTCGGGGTGGAGCTGTACGATGTGGGCAGAATCTTCGCGAAGAGCGAGTTTGTGGTTTTCAAATCCACCCTGGAATCCGGCGGGTTGGTCAAATGCATCGTGGCCCCGGGTTGCTCCGGCTATACCCGCAAACAACTCGACGATCTGACTGCCGCCGCCAAGGATCTCGGAGCCAAAGGCCTCGTCTCCCTGGCATTGACAGCAGAAGGCCCCAAGGGCTCCGCCGCCAAATTTGTTGGCGAAAAAGAAATTGCGGAGCTGGTTAAATTGACCGGCGCTAAAACTGGCGACCTGATCCTGTTTGTAGCCGACAGTGCTAAACTAGTCCACAAAGTACTTGGCGCGCTGCGGCTTTGGTTCCGTGACGCCCTCAAACTGGCGTCACCAGACGTGATGGCCTTCGCCTGGGTGCTGGATTTCCCCATGTTCGAATGGAACGAGGAAGAAAAGAAATGGGATGCCGCCCATCACATGTTTACCATGCCACGTCTTGAGCATTTGGATCGCTTCGATACAGACCCGTCCTCCATCCTTTCGGATGCCTATGACATGGTTTGCAACGGTTACGAGATGGCTTCCGGCTCCATCCGTATCCACCGGCGTGACATTCAGAGCAAGGTTTTCTCCCTGCTTGGCATTGGTGAGGCGGAAGCCCAACAGAAATTCGGGCACATGCTGGAAGCTTTCGAGTTTGGCGCACCGCCGCACGGCGGGATAGCTCCCGGTATCGACCGGCTCGTAATGCTACTGGCTGATGAGCCTAACATCCGTGAGGTGATCGCTTTTCCCAAGAATCAGGCTGCCCGTGATGTGATGGCAGATGCGCCCTCGCCCGCCGAACCGAAGCAGTTAAAAGAGTTGCACATTCAGATTAAAGAGAAATAAAGATGACACCTCAAGAACCAGCCAAAACCGACTTTACCATCGATGCCGATATGGTCAAACACGTGGCATTCCTCGTGCGTCTGGGCATCCTGGAAGAGGAAGCCCAGGCCTTTAGCCACCAGTTTACTGCCATCATTGACTATTTCCACCTCCTCAATGAAGTGGATACGCAGAATGTGAAACCGGCCTGTGAAACCTCCAGCACCCAGAATGTCATGCGCCCCGACGAACTGCGGCCTTCCATGTCGCGCCAGGACTTCATGAAAAATGTGCCCCACCAGGATGGCGCATTTGTCCAGGTGCCGCTGGTGTTTGGTGAAGAGTAGCATCATGGAACTGTACAACCTGTCCATCCGCGCAGCCCACGACCTCATTTCCAAAAAGCAGGTCAGCAGCCTGGAATTGACCACAGCGACCCTTGAACATATCCACAATACCGATCCACACATCAATGCCTTTGTCACCGTGGCAGATGAACTGGCATTGGAACAGGCCCGCCAAGCCGATCATCGTTTGCAGATAGGTGCCAAAGTCACACCATTGACCGGCATTCCGTTCGCGGTTAAGGATTGCATTTCGACCAAAGCCGTCCGCACCACTTGTTCCTCGAAAATATTGGAAAACTATATTCCCCAATATAACGCTAGTGTGATTGACCGGTTGGCGGATGCCGGAGCGGTATTGGTGGGCAAGCACAACATGGACGAATTTGGGATGGGTTCTTCCTGCGAAAATTCGGCCTTTTTCATCACGCATAATCCCTGGGATTTGGATCGCGTTCCCGGCGGCTCAAGCGGAGGCTCCGCCGCGGCCGTGGCTGCCAGCATGGGTGCCTTCGCGCTGGGGGAGGATACCGGCGGTTCGATCCGAATGCCAGCCAGTTTCTGTAATGTCACCGGATTGAAAACTACCTACGGCCGCGTTTCCCGTTACGGGCTGATCGCACTGGTCTCCTCTTTCGACTCAATCGGCCCGATGGCACGCGATGCCTACGATTGCGCCACCGTGCTGCAGGCTATCGCCGGGCAGGATCCGCACGACGCCACTTCGCTGCCTGCCCCTGTACCGGATTACCTGCAGAACCTGGAAAAGCCGGTCAAGGGTTTACGCCTGGGTATTCCAAAGGAATACTTCCAGGCCGGCATGGAACCGGGTGTGGAAGGTTCCATCCGGGCAGCCATCCGTATGTTTGAAGAACTCGGCATGGAGATCCGTGAAGTTTCCTTGCCTCATACCAAATTCGGGTTGCCGGTTTATTACCTGGTCTTGTTTGCCGAAGCCAGCGCCAACCTGGCCCGCTTTGATGGCACCCGCTTCGGCCTTTCGGTCACACAGGGGGCAAAGAACGTCATCGACCTGTACTTGCAAACCCGCCGGGCTGGCTTCGGCCCCGAGGTCAAGCGCCGCATCATGCTGGGAGCATATGTCCTTTCGGCTGGGTATTACGATGCGTATTATCTAAAGGCCCAAAAAGTCCGTACCCTGCTCCGGCAGGATTTTGACGCTGCTTTTGAGCAATGTGATGCACTGGTGGCCCCCACCTGCCCTACCACCGCTTTCAAATTGGGCGAAAAGACGGATGATCCTCTCACAATGTACCTTTCGGATATTTATGTGGTCGCCACCAATCCAGCCGGAGTGCCATCGTTGTCCCTGCCGTGTGGCTTTTCGAATGGCATGCCGGTGGGTATGCAATTGATCGGCAAACACCTGAGCGAAGACCTGCTGCTCCAGATCGGGCATGCCTACCAATCCGCAACCGATTGGCATCTCAAACGACCTGCAATTGTCTAAAATTCCTGGTGACAAAATGATCTGCGAACCTGTAATCGGATTGGAAATTCATGCCGAACTGCAGACAAAATCCAAGATGTTCTGCGGCTGTTCGGCCGTCTATTCTGCCACCTCGGAACCGAACACGTTGATCTGCCCGGTTTGCACCGCCCTGCCCGGCGCAATGCCGGTTGTCAACCAGAAGGCGGTCGAGCAGGCCATCCTGGTGGGGTTGGCTTTAAACTGCACCATAAACCCTATGAATCAGTTCGCCCGCAAGAATTATTTTTACCCTGACCTTCCCAAAGGTTACCAGATATCGCAATACACCCTGCCCGTGGCCTCGGATGGTTGGTTGGATATATTCGAGGAACCCATGAGCAAGAGTCAGCGCGTTCAAATTCGACGTGCCCACCTGGAAGAGGATACAGCCAAGCTATCCCACCAAGGTAAATATGCCCTGGTGGATTACAACCGGGCTGGTGTCCCATTGCTGGAGATCGTCTCCGAGCCGGATATGCACACGGTCGAGGCAACCCTGGCCTATGCCACCAGGATCCGTGCCATCCTGCGGTATTTGGGAGTAAATTCCGGGGATATGGAAAAGGGCGTTCTGCGATTCGAAGCAAATGTTTCCGTCCGCCCCGCCGGCAGTCAAGAACTCCGCACCCGCACGGAGATCAAGAACTTGAATAGTTTCCGAGCTCTGACACGTGCCTGCGCCTACGAAATCCAACGCCAGACCCAACTCTATGAGTCAGGGAGCACGATTGTTCAGGAAACCCTCGGCTGGGATGATGTCAAAGGAGTGACGGTCTCCCAACGCAGCAAGGAAGAAGCCCATGATTACCGCTACTTCCCTGAACCGGACCTGCCTCCGCTTGAGATCAGCCGCGAGTGGGTGGAGCAGATCAAAACCGGACTTCCGGAGTTGCCTGAAGCCCGCAGCCAGCGTTTTGTGTCAGAATTTGGATTGACCATCAAAGAAGCCAGCCTGCTCATTTCTGAAAAATCCCTGGCGGATTATTTCGAAAGAACCGTTTCCCTTTCCAAGAGTCCGGCCAAAGTCATCTATAATTGGATCAGCGGCGAATTCATGCGCTTTGTCAACGACCTGGGGATCGATCTTGACCACCTGCCCATTCCCGCCGGGAATCTGGCTGAACTCGTGGACCTGGTTACAGGGAGGATCATCAACGATAACAGCGCCAAGCTGGTGCTGAAGGAGATGTTCGAGACCGGGCAGGCACCCAAAGCGATTGTAGAGGCTAAAAACCTTGCCCAAGTCTCTGACGAGGGCTACCTCGAAAGCGTGATAGCACGGATCTTAAGCGAAAATCCCAAGGAAGTCGCCTCTTATCTGGCAGGGAAAGAGGCTGTCTTCCAGTGGATGATGGGTCAGGTGGCCCGCCTCACCCGGGGTAAAGCTGATCCACAGGTGGCGCGTCAACTTCTGTTGCTGGCTCTCGAAAGAGCAAAGAACAAATAATTTCTTCTATGAAATTTCCAAAGGAACACATTTTTTTGTGTTCCTTTGTGTTTAATCTTCTCGCTGCGCTATAATATCCTTATTAATTAATAGGAGTGCAATATGCCCCCAATTATCCGCGTAGAAGACATTGGCAAATATACTGGTCAGGATGTCATGGTCCAGGGCTGGGTCTATAACCGCACTGATAAAGGCAAGCTGGTTTTCCTGCTGGTACGGGATGGTTCCGGTTTCGTGCAATGCGTAGCTTTCAAAGGCGATCTTTCAGAAGAGCTTTTTGATCAACTCACCCGGCTGCCACAGGAATCCTCGGTTGTCATCTCCGGTCCGGTGCGAGCAGACAAGCGTGCCCCTGGCATCCCGGGTGGATATGAGATTGGGGTTAAAGATATCAAAATCGTCCAATTGGCCGGTGAAAACTACCCGATGGCCCTCAAAGAACAGGGCGTGGATTTTGCCCTCGACAATCGCCATTTATGGATCCGAATGCCAAGCCAATGGGCCATCCTGCGAATACGCGCCACAGTTATCGCGGCCATTCGTGAGTGGTTCGAACAGAATGGCTTCATCAACATGGATACCCCCATCCTGACCCCCGCATCCGTTGAAGGGACAACCACCCTCTTCGAGACGGAATATTTCGACGAGGGCAAGGCCTACCTTTCCCAATCCGGCCAACTTTACAACGAAGCGGACATCATGGCCTTCGGCAAGGTCTATTGCTTCGGGCCAACTTTCCGGGCCGAGAAGTCCAAGACCCGCCGCCACCTGACCGAGTTCTGGATGGTCGAACCGGAAATGGCATTCTGTGACCTTGACCAATTAATGGTAGTCGAGGAGCAGTTCGTAACCCATATCCTCAAGCGCGTCCTACGTGAACGTGGACCGGAATTGAAATCCCTCGGCCGTGACCTGTCGAAGCTGGAAAAGATCGAACCGCCCTTCCCACGCATTTCATACGATGAAGCGTCCAAGGTCATCCAGGCAATCTATGAAAAGGAGACCGACCCAGAGAAGAAGGAATTGCTTAAATTCGAATGGGGTATGGACTTTGGCGCGCCGCACGAGACGGTTTTAACTAATCTGTACGAAAAGCCTGTCTTTGTCTATGGGTATCCGACCAAAGTGAAAGCGTTCTATATGGAACCCTGGCCAGACCGACCCGAGATTTGTAAATCCGTGGATTTACTGGCTCCGGAAGGCTATGGCGAAATCATTGGCGGCTCGGAACGCATGTCAAGCTATGACCTGCTGCTTTCACGCATCCACGAACACGGCCTACCCGAAGAAGCGTACCGCTGGTACCTTGATTTGCGTAAGTTCGGGAGCGTACCTCATAGCGGATTTGGCATGGGCGTGGAACGCACCGTCACCTGGATCTGTGGGATCGAACACATCCGGGAGGCCATTGCCTTTCCGCGCACGATTAAACGCGTCTATCCGTAAACATGCAATCGTTTTGAATTACCTCACAGACGAAACTTATCAGTTGATTACCGGTCATTTGATCGAGACCATGAAAATGTTTAATTCAAGAATCCTTTACCTTCGAGCAAATTGCTACCCAATGACAACTAATATGGTAACAGGCAAGACCCGCACGCCATTAATTTTTACCTACTCATGCCCTTGACTTTGTGGTATAAGCACTTTGCCCTGCTGTGTACGCGATGCTGCACTTCCGTTCTGAGCCAACACCCATAAAAAGGGTGCCGATCTCGCGACATCGAAGCGATAGGCTTCGGCCAAGGCTGACATGCCGGGTAGGTACCCGACCTGCTTTAGCAGGTTCAGAACTTTGCAGTACACGACATATGCGGGGTATTTTTTATTAAATCAGTGATTGACCTTTCGGTCGGTCACTCTTTTTTTATTTTCCGAGGAATGGGTTGAAATTAGTTTCCCGGTCGAAGTAATCTTCCTGTTCCGCTTTCTTCAAAGTGTTGACAACCAGATATGTCAATGGAGTGGCAATGGTCTCGTAAACTACTTTAAATGTCCATTGAGAGAAAATAGTGAGAAGAACATTGCCTGGGGATAATATTCCCCAAAAAGCAATTGTGATGAAAATGGCGGAATCGGCCCCTTCCCCCACGATGGTGGATCCAATGGTCCGTACCCACAAAAAACGTCCCTTCGTCCTTACTTTGAGCCGGGCTAATACAAAGGAATTCAGGAACTCACCGACCAGATAAGCCGCAAAAGAAGCCAATAATAGCCTGGGGGTAAATCCCAGGATCGCCTGGTAAGCCTGTTGGGCAGTCTGCGGTGTAGAGAAAACACCGGCTGTCCAAAAAGGGGCCGCGGGCAGCAATCCGCCAATCCAGATCGCCGCAACCGCGACCAGGTTGCAGAAAAAACCGGTCCAGATCACCTGGCGGGCGCGCTTAAATCCATATACCTCAGTCAGTACGTCGCCGAAGATGTACGTGATTGGGAAAAGAATTACTGCCGCCGGAAGGAATAATCCAAAAATACGAACTACTTTGACAGCGATGATATTCGATGTGACCAGCGTGACTACAAACAAGGCGGTCAGAAACGAAAACCAGCGGTAGGACCGACCTTGCTCATTCAATGGACAGCCTCTTTTGCTTCCATGGTTTTAATATGCTCGGATTCCACCGTAATGCCGATTCCGCCGCGCTTGTTGAACACCCCAGTTACTTTACACCAGTGCGGGTCGAGGGCCTTTACCAAGTCGTCTAGAATTGTATTTATAACGTGTTCATGAAAGACACCTTCATTACGGTACGACCACAGATAAAGCTTGAACGATTTTGATTCGACTACCATCTTATCCGGCACATAATCCACACGAATGGAAGCAAAATCAGGCTGCCCGGTCATCGGACAGACGCACGTGAATTCGTCGGTCTCCAGTCTGACCCGGTAGAATCTCCCCGGGTTGTGATTGGGAAAAGCCTCAAGGTTTTTACCTGGTTTTGCTTGATGGCCCAGTATGGTCAATCCATCCAGGTCAGATTTTTTAGTTGCCATTTATTTCGCTCCTTCTGTTTTTCAAGCGGTGCCCTAGCAAATGTAAGTGTGTTCGACCCGAACCCACACATACGTCCCAAAATGATGAAATTTTGGTACATAAAAGTGTACCCTGCCACCAATTTTATGTAAAGCGCAGATATTTCATTGGAGGTGGTGGATTGAGTGCATATTTTCCACGGTACTTTTCCGGCATCAGGTTAGCAATCTGGAACATAATCTCATCGGCCATCTTCTGCCGGATCCTGCCATTCACCTTTTCTCCCTTTGAATCCAACGTGAAAGGTTTCCCCACTCTGATGTGAAATTTCGTCCTTTTCAGGTGTTTGATGTTCTTGGGGAAATCTTCCACCCCCCAATGTACAACCGGCAGGATTGGCGCTCCGGAGTGCAACCCAATCAACACGATCCCAGGCCGACCGCTTAATAAATTTCCATCATAAGAACGGGTCCCTTCCGGCGCAACTCCCAGTAAATCTCCGGCAGAGAGACAGGTTAAACAGCGCCGCAGCGCCCACAGATCGACTTCACCGCGGTGGATGGGAATGGACTCCCATAGATCGAAAAGCCAACCCACCAACTTGTTGTCCCAGGTCTCGATCTTTGCAAGGCTGACTACCCGGCGCGGTCTGACCCGTGCGCGCAGCAAAGGTACTTCGAGCGAACCGATGTGATTCATGGCCAGGATCATTGGACCACTTGCTGGAATCTTATCAAGCTCGTCTTTTTCAATCCTGAACAGGATTGCGGTTATCCCCTCCAGCATGGTAAGAACAAGCCAGCGAAGAAATCGCCTCATTCGGGCTTTTGAGTAACGAAATCAATCTGCGCCGGCAGCAGCTCAATCGTCAATTCCTTGCCCTCGAAACAGACTGTCTCGCCATCGCAATGTACCGGCAGGGTGCCGGAAACTGCCGTTGCAACCACCTTACGACCCTTGTCCATCTGGACTTCCTTCTGGGTGGCTTGCGTACCCTTCATAAAGTAGGGGATCAGGCCAAAGATGCGTAACCGGCCAGGTGCACGACAAATGCACATATCGAACCAGCCATCGCCGGGATCGCCGGTAGGCGCAAAGAAGAAACCGCCACCCATTCGTCGTCCGTTCATGATGGAAATCATCAGGGACGCTTGGGTTAATTCTTTCCCCTCAAATTGTAAACGCACAGTAGGAGCTTTATAGTACACAAAGATGGTTTCGATGGCAGCAATCAGGTAGAGCAACAAGCCCCGCGTCCAGCGGATTTTCGCCGCCACAAAGCCGGTGGCAGCATCGAAGCCAATCCCGACCCCATTGCCAAAATACCTTCCGTCCGGGTAATCGCCACCCCGTACAATCCCCACATCCATGCGCCGGCGATAATTCTCAGCCAGGATCTTGCAGCCAATTTCGACCCCGCCAGGAATATTCATACCATAGGCAAAATCATTGCCGGTGCCTACTGCAATCTGCCCCATGGCAGTTTTATCAAAACCCGCCTTTTTGGCGCGCATCAGCCCATTCAGAGTCTCGTTGGCAGTTCCATCGCCGCTGGCAATGACAACCACATCATAACCTTCTCTGGCACCCTGCTCGGCCAGGTCAGCCGCCTGCCAGGGACGTTCAGTCAGAACCAGCTTGTAATCCAGGTTATATTTCTTCATTTCGTTCTCAATTACAGAAAGCGACCGGCCAGCAAAACCCCGGCCTGAAGTCGGGTTAACAATCAACAAATAACGAGCCATCGGAAAATCTCCTTCATTTAGGTTAGTCATATTTTACTTGAGAACACCATGAAAGGTGTTGTGTTTCTGTTACAATAACCCCCGATTATGTTTATCCTCCTGCCTGTCATTTTGATGTTCGTGACCGCTCTTGCGCTGCTGGTTTTGCGCTTTGCCCGGCCTACATTCAAATATCCATGGATCCTTGCCTCGGGGGGTGCAACGTTGGCACTTGCCAGCGTATTCCTGTGGCAAATTCATTTCCCGCAAAGTATCTCCCTGCCATCCTGGCAGTTGGTAACAGCGTTCGTATATGTTCCCGCCTGGCTGGCAGACGGCATATCCTGGCCTTATGCCCTGGCTTTGGCAACACTTGCCGAAGCGGTGATCTGGACCTCGGTCGTACGAGCCGAAAATGATTCTTTGTCTTGGGCTGGAACCCTTGCGCTCGCGGCCTTCGGTATTCTGGCGGTTGCCGCTGAAAATCCACTTACCTTGCTCCTGGCTTGGTCGGCAATTGACTTGTTTGAGTTGATTACAATGCTGCGTTCCACGGATGGCGAAAGTCAAAGCCAGGCTGCCATCATCGCCTTCGCCGTGCGTCTCGCCGGGACCGGTTTGGTCCTATGGGCAAATCTGGTTAGTATTTCCGGCGGGACTCCGTTGGATTTCCGCTCCATTCCTCCCGGCACAGGAATTTTTCTACTGATCGCGGCAGGGCTGCGTCTGGGTGTTTTACCCTTGCACCTGCCTTATCGCAAAGATAATGTCGTTCGGCGTGGTTTTGGAACGGCGCTCCGGCTGGTCTCAGCCGTATCCAGCCTGGCATTACTGGCCCGCATTCCCGCAACCGCGATGAAATCTGCTCTTACACCCTTTCTACTCATCCTGGCTGCCATTGCCGCCCTGTATGCCGGATGGATGTGGCTGCGCTCTTCAGACGAAATCCTGGGCCGCCCTTTCTGGATTCTGGGGTTTGCTTCCCTGGCTGTTGCCGAAAGCTTGCGCGGTAATCAAGCCGGCAGCACAGGCTGGGGAGTTGCTCTGATCTTATGCGGAGGCGTGTTGTTCCTTTTCTCGGCCCGGCGCAGAAGTATCCTGTGGTTGCCTTTCCTGGGACTCTGGGCGCTTTCAACCCTGCCATTTTCTCTCACTGGATCTGCCTGGCATACTGGCAGTACGCTCTCCTGGCTTTTTATCATCCCGTTTCTCCCAGCACAGGCACTCTTGATGGCCGGGTTTCTTCGCCATGCCCTCCATCCCGGCGAAACAAGCCTCGAGTCGCAGGAAAAATGGGTGAAGGTCATTTACCCAACCGGCCTTCTAATCCTTTTGGCGGTTTCACTGCTCCTGGGGATCTGGGGCTGGCCTGGCGCACGCATGATCGGATTGTGGTGGCTGTCTATCGTGGTCATCCTTTTGGCTGTCGGATTCACCATCCTGGCGGTCAGAATCCTGGTTCGGATACCAATAGGCAATCCAGCCGGTCATTGGTCTCAAATTTTCCGTCTCGAGAGGTTCTATTCCTTTCTGAATGGCCTGTATAACCTTTTTCGCCGGATTGCTGACGTTATCACCGGCTCCCTTGAAGGGGACGGTGGTTTGCTCTGGTCCTTCCTGTTACTGGTTCTGATCCTTTCTATTCTTTCCACGCGAGGCCGGTAACCTTGACAGTCACCCTGAACTGGTTGATGCTCCTGCTCGCTATCTTCGCCAGTACCGGACTGCTTTTCAGCCGGGACTGGCGTTGGAGTCTCGGCTTGCTGGCAGTTCAATATTTGAGCGTTTTCTGGATGGTCCAGGCTCATTGGCCAATCACCCTGGCTGCAACAAAACTCGTTACGGGCTGGATGGCCTGCGCTATTCTTGGCATTGCACAACTCAATGCAAAAGAAGCATCAGAAAGTACCTGGCTGCAAGGAAGATTGTTTCACATATTCGCGGCAGGGATGGTTTTGGCAGCTACCTTTGCATTGTCTTTACGCGTTGATACCTGGTTGGGGGTGAGCTTGCCACTCGCCTGGGGCGGTCTGCTGCTGATTGGAGTAGGCCTGCTTCACCTGGGAATCACTTCCGATTCATTTCAAGTAATAATAGGTCTTTTGACAGTAATGGCCGGATTCGAAATCCTGTATGCCGCTGTGGAAAGTTCCGCTCTGGTAACAGCATTGTTGGCTGTCATCAATCTCGGCCTGGCCCTGGCGGGCGCTTATTTCATGAATGTCGATCAGGAGAAACCCTCATGAGCGCACCTGTTTTGTGGATTCTCCTCCCGTTGGTCTTTGCCAGTCTGTTATTGATAATAAGCAATCAGAAGGCTATCTTTCTGGTCGCCTGCCTCTTGTCGCTATTCCTTGCGATGGCTGCCTGGCTGCTCCCCATAGACACCGTCCTCACCATTGGCAGCTGGACATTCAAATTGGCGCCTTCTGTTGAAATCCTGGGCCGGAATCTTACCCTTACCTCGGCCAACCGGTCATTCCTTGTCTTGATTTATGGCTCCGCCTTGTTCTGGTTTATCCCGGTGGCTTCCCTGCAGATCGCCAGGCGTATGATTCCATTAGGGCTGGCCATAACCTCCCTGCTGGTCGCGGCTCTGGCGGTGCAACCATTCCTTTATGCAGCCTTGATAATTGAAGTGGCAGTTCTTATTTCCATTCCTCTACTTACTCCATCCGGGCAAAATCCCGGTAAAGGGGTAATCAGGTTTCTTATTTTCCAGTCGCTCGGCGTACCATTTATCCTTTTTTCAGGATGGCTGCTCGCTGGTATTGGAGCCAATCCCGGTGATTTGGGGCTTGTACAACAGGCAGCCACCTTTCTTGGCCTGGGTTTTGCCTTCCTGCTTGCTATTTTTCCTTTTTACACTTGGATCCCCTTACTGGCTGAAGAAGCCCATCCCTACGTCGTCGGTTTCCTTTTGTGGATGCTCCCCACGGTAACGCTGTTTTACGGTCTCGGATTTCTGGATAGCTACACCTGGCTGCGTGATGCCACCTTTCTGAATACCTTTCTGACCCTTGTCGGTACATTGATGGTCGTGACCGGTGGACTTCTCGCAGCTTTCCAACACCATCTGGGAAAGATCATGGGGTATGCGATCATCGTCGAGACCGGTTTCAGTCTGTTGGCCCTCAGCCTCGGAAACACCTCCGGGCTGAATATCTTTTTACTACTCCTGGTTCCGCGAGCGATTAGCCTGGCCATCTGGGCTTTGACTTTATCCATCCTAAGAGAACAGGCGCCTGGATTAAGCCTCAAAGATGTCAAGGGGCTGGCACACATCTGGCCCTTCACGACATCGGCTCTGGTTCTGGCCAACCTGGCTTTGGCCGGCATGCCCCTTTTGGCAGGCTTTCCAGCCCATCAGGCTGTTTGGGAAGGATTGGCACGTAGCTCATTAACTGTGGCCTTCTGGGTACTGATTGGCAGCCTGGGCCTTTTTGCCAGCGCGGTGCGTGTGCTGGCTGCTCTGACTGCTGCACCGGAAGGTACGCCCTGGGGTGCTCGTGAGAACCGCACACAACGACTGCTCCTGGCGATCGGTGTCGTGGGTTTATTCATCCTCGGATTATTTCCGGAATGGGCCTTGCCTCTTTGGAATAGAATACCTGCAATCTTTCAGCATTTGGGGCAATGAAATCGGCTAACCACTTATGATCTTCTGTTAATAAACCTGCTGATGCTATGATTATGAGGTTGGTGAAAGGATAAAACGGCTCATCACCCCCTTATCTTCCATTCCTTTCACGGGAATTCCCAGAATTCGCATTTTTTTGATTTGAGTAAGAAGCAGTATAATAAATTGGTACTTCCCCAAAAAACAATATCCCCTCTTACTACCGGAGATGGAATAAATGGAATTCGATCAAATTATCAAGCGACTCGACTGGCTCGACGAGGAACACCGTAAAGATAAAGCTGCTTTGGACGCCCTCACCGACCAATTGGCTGAAACAAAAGGGGAACTGAAGTTTGCCAATAAAAAGATCAAGGAATTCAGCACGGAATTATCCCAGTTTTCCACCGTTATTGCACGCATTGACCAGTTTAACGATTCCCTTGCCCAGCAGCGGGTGGATATTCTTAAATATATTGACGAAGGGGATAACAAGGACGTTGATAAGTTACCGGAGGCTGAAAAACGGTTCCAACTCCAGATAGATAGCCTCAACAAATCCATCATCGAAGTGCGCAAATTTAAAGAACCAATTGCCCAGATCAAGCGCGAGTTAAAAATCAATGCCGATGAAGAAGCCCGCAACAGCCAATTGATTTCCGCCTGGGAAAAACGCCTTCAGGATGTTATCGGAACTATTGAAGAGGTTCAACTCATCCAAAAAGCAGCTGAAGGACCTCGCCGCCAGGATGCCAAACGCCTGGCAGATCTGCAAGGCGCCATCAGCGCCGCACGCAAACGCATGGACGAAGTGCGCGAAAAGAATGATCTTTTTAACGATAATATACGTCGCCTCGAAACTCGCTTGAACGAAATTCTTTCCAGTGAAGCGGAACGCCGCCAATCCCAGGCTGCTTTCATCGAAACGCA
>JBEKEB010000047.1:0-22714 GCA_050014055.1 Anaerolineales bacterium
GCTTCTACAACTACGAAAGGATACAATTAAAAACAAGACAGACACCTTACCAACTTAGATGCCTATCTAAATAAAACACTCGGGGTCTTTCTTTTTGTGTCCAGTTTAATGGGTGCAGTTCAAGATTGCCGCCAGTTTGCTCATATTATGGGTTATGAAGGTACTTTTTTCATTCTTATCTTCTCCGAAATTCCGGCGCTTCCCCATGGACCGAGAATTATGCAGTCCTTGTTAAAAAATTCTAGAAGGTTGGCAAGACCCGTTGACCTTGAATTTGCTGTATGATACGATAAAGAGAAGAGTCTATCTATTATTTATAAAGAAAGGGTGAGGATTATGATATCCAGGAAGATATTCTTTCAATTGACAGGAATCGCCCTGGCTGTGGCCTTCATATTATCCGCCTGCATTACGGCTGCCACCATTGCGCCAGCGCCCGCCTGGACGGCTTCATCGCTGCCCGTGCTGCCGACTGCAACGGAAACTCCTATGCCAACGGCTACACCCGCTCCGACGGCCACCGCGACAATCACCCCCACTGCCACTCTGCCGCCGGTCGCGCAGGTGATCCCAAGCGTGACCGCCTACTGCCGGAGCGGCCCGGGGTCGAACTACAATCCAATCACAACCCTGGATAGTGGGACGGCTTACAACGTGATCGGTCGCAACAGCTCGAACACCTGGTGGCTGGTCCAGCTTTACGGAGGGGCGGTCACATGCTGGACGGGTGCCCCGGGAACAAACCTGGTGGGACCCGTGGAGCAGGCCCCCATCGTCCTGGCCCAACCGGTACTCCCATCCCCAGGGATGTTCATGTACTCATACAGTTGTAATCCAGGGACTAGTAAAAACACTTTTAATGTGACACTGACCTGGGATTCGGTACTTGGGGCCACGGGTTACCACCTTTACCGGGATGGTGTTTCGCTGGCAAGCGTTGGAGCGACGGTGGGCTCCTATACCGACTATAACGCTCCCATGAATGTGAACCTGATGTACGAACTGGAAGCCCTCAATGAGAATGGTTCAACCGCCCCTGTTTATGTCATGGTCCCGGCGTGTGGTTAACTCTCTTAGAGAAGAGGCTGCCCTAAAAGCAGGACAGGTCGGCGTGGAGCATCACCAATGATACAAATAAATTTGGAGACCATCCAATCTGGTAGTCTCCAAATATTCTTGCAACCTTTTTAGACAGCCCCTGATTGATTCCGTCAGACCCTGGAAGCTGCCTACCCTGCTCCTGGATCCAGGCAGCGCCGGCTTTGTTTTGATCCTATTCCTTGGGCCAGCTCCGTGAATATCCAACTTTATAAAGCCCCGGGATGGATACGGGTAACTTTCCATTTATAGAAATGTGTCCAAACAATGCTTTGGCCAAGGCCTGCATGGACGGCTCCAGGAGGCTATACGTACACAGGTAAGTCGGAGCATCGGGAAAGGCGGCCAGATCATAGGGCAGGCGTAACGCAGCGACAATCGTTGGGATACCAGTCTGGAGTAACCGCCGGACGAGTTCCGCCTGTCCGGACGATTCGAATGCATTCAGCGTGCCACAAATGAGCAGGTCACAGGCGGACAATTGCTGGACCACCTTACGGATGTCTGCCTCTTCGGGCGCATACGGAATGATGGCTTCAACCACATTTGGATGATACTTTCGCAGCGCCGCAGCCAAACCAGGGGTAGTGTATGAAGATGTATCTGCCGGAGTCAGGTCAACCGGTTTGGGAATGATTACCGCCAAACGGTATTCCGCCTTCAGCTTCAAAGGCAGGAGGCCGGCATGGTCACGAACCAGTGTGATGGATCGTTCTGCTATTTCTGTTGCAATAGCCTGATGGTCGGCACAACCCACGATTTCCAACCCGGGAGCGGGAGGCGCTCCTGCAAGCCAGCCTTTGAGGGCCAGGATGCGCTCAACTGAATCCGAAATCTCCTTCCGGTCAAGCTGCCCATTCTGAACGGCTACCAACAGGCTGGCATGAACCCGTTCGTGATCGACCGGGTTGGATGTGACCAGCAGCAAATCCACCCCGGCCGCCGCTGCCCGGACAGCCTGCGCGCCCAACAAATCACCCTGCTGGATGGCCTGCATATCCAGCGCGTCGGAGACGATCACTCCTTCAAAGCCCAGGCGCTGGCGCAGGATCCCCTTTAAAATGGCCGGAGAAAGGGTGGCTGGCGGTGCATCCGGCCCCCCATCCACAGCCGGCAGGGCAAGATGAGCGCTCATCACCAGTTTAACTCCTGCCTCGATGGCAGCCTGGAAAGGCGGAAATTCCACGTTCTGTAATCTAGATAGATCATGAGGCAGGGATGGCAGCCCGGAATGCGAGTCGGTGGCAGTATCGCCATGTCCGGGGAAATGTTTGGCAACCGCCGCCACCCCCTGAGACTGGATGCCGTTTATCATGGCTGCGGCCAGCCCGGCCACCTGGTCCGGGATTTCGCCAAAGGAGCGGGTGCCGATGACAGGGTTATGGGGATTGCTGTTAACATCGCAACTGGGTGCGTAGTTCACGTTGATTCCCATGGCAGCCAGTTCCTGGCCGAGCACTTCGCCGGCCTGCAACGCCAGTTGGGTCGAGCCGGTTGCGCCCAGCGCCATGTTTCCCGGCAAAGGCGTGGTGCCTTCCCCGATAGCCATCAATTGACCACCTTCCTGATCGATGGCGATCAATAATGGTGGCAGGCCAAAGTTGCGTGCCAGGCGCTGCAGGGAGGCGGCCAATGTCCGCACCTGCTCCGGGTTGTCAATGTTCAAGCTGCGGAAGAGACTCAGTCCGGCCGGTTTGTATTTTTGAAGCGAAGAGATGATTTCGGGTGTGGGCTGTTTGCCCTTGAAGGCCAGTAAAAGTTTTTGACCAACGCGCTGGGAATTATTCACAAAGGGTCACTTCAGACCTGTAATAACCACGCTTTCCAGGATAAAGCGTTGGGTAAAGAAAAAGACAACCATGAGCGGTACCGTGGTCAGCACGGCGGCTGCCATGATGGTCGGCCAGGGCTGAACGGTCACATTGATGTTATACAAAGTGGTGACATATAACGGCAGGGTGTAGAGCTTGATGGTCTGCAGGTACATCAACGGCATCAAGAGGCTGTTCCAAAACCCAACAAAGAGAAATGTGGAAACGGTGGCAAGCGGGGCTTTTATGAGCGGCAGGACGATTTCCCAGAATACCTGGATATGATTGGCGCCGTCCACGAAGGCCGACTCGTCCAATTCCTTGGGAATTTGCGCCATGGATTGGCGAAGCAGGAATACCATCGCGGCGCCTCCCGCAAAGTAACCGGGAATGATGAGGGGATTAAAGGTACCAACCCAGCCCAGTTTGTTAAAGAAAACATACTGGGGCACAATCAAGGCCTGAGGCGGAATCATCATGGTGGAAAGCATCAGGAAGAAAACCAGGTTACGCCCCGGCCATTCGATACGGCTGAAGGCGTACGCCACCACGGCAATGGATGCCAGTGTACCCACCAATGCCAGGGTGGTGTAGAAAATGCTGTTAAAGTAAGAGCGCAGGAAGTCGCTATTGTGGAGGATATTGATGTAAGCATCCAGGGTGGGGTTGTTCGGGATCCAGATGATACCGGCTGAGTTGGTCTCATCGAGGGTCTTTAATGAAGAGGAGATCATCCAGAACAACGGGAAGCACATCGTGATGGTGGCGCCTGTCAGAACAATGTAAAAAACAAGGCGTTTAATGATTGGCCAGGTGGTTTTCATGGAAGCCTCCTAGTACAGGTCATAGAAGACCCAGCGATCCTGCATCTTGAACTGGATGAGCGTCACGACCAGGATGATGATAAGAATCAGCCAGGAGATGGCAGAACCATAGCCGATCTCAAAATGACTGAAAGTTGCCTGCCACAGGTAATAGACCATCGAGATGGTGGAGGGTATCAACGGCTGGTTATCGCGATACAGCACGTAAATCGGCTCAAATATTTGCAGCATGGCAATCAAGCCCACCACCAAATTATAGAAAATATAGGGGGTGAGCAATGGAAAGGAAATCTTCCAGAAGCGTTTCCAACCTCCGGCCCCATCCACCTCGGCGGCCTCGTGTAATTCGCGAGGAATGTTGTTGAGGCCAGCCAGGAAGATCAGCATCATCGTGCCGCAGCCCCAGATGATCAACAGGACAACTGACATCTTGGACCACAGCGGGCTTTGCACCCAGAGCGGGACACGATTGGCGGCCGGAAGGCCAGCCGCCCACACTTTGCCGAGCAGGGTGAAACTCCCGTTGGTAATACCTAGGAAGAAGGCAGAGAAAAGTTCCTGAATAAAAATTACTGACCGGCTAAAATAGCCAATCGGTGGAACTGCATTGTCAACCGCACGAATTATTTGATTGATGATGCCTGTGCCGGTATTCAACATCAACCGCCAGCACAGCAAAACAGCCGTATTGAAACCCAGGATAACCGGCAGGTAAAAAGCCATGCGAAAGATGCGCTCTCCATGCATCTTTTGATTCAAAAGCACTGCCAGGAAGAGAGCGACCCCCATCTGCAAAGGCAGGCCCAGGACGGTCAGGAATAGCGTGTTTATGATGGATGACAGAAAGTCATTATCTTTTGTGATCAGTTGGATGTAGTTGGTGAGCCCCACCCACCTGGTGGGTGTGGCCGAGGCAATGCGGTAATTGGTAAAACTCCAATACAGGGAAAAAAGCATTGGCACAACGACAAAAATCAGGAAACCAACTATCCATGGAGACGCAAACAAATACCCCGCGAAAGTGTTCCCCTGCTTCCTACGCGTCGCGCCGCCCAGTTTTGCAATGGCACGCGCCAAGGATGCCACGGCAACACTGGAGATGACTATGAACACGATGGCCGCTACTGCATAGATAAGCACATTGATATAGGAGTTATCAAGCATTCGAACGCCTCCTTGAATGACCAGGAACAGATAAGTTGGATGGGGATGGCTCCCCATCCAACTTATCGTCCAAAACTAAAAAGAGGAATTACTTGCTAGCCAGGGCAGCAATGTAATTTGTCTGAATTTGAGCATTAACCTGTTGCGGAGTCAATTCTTCCGTTATCAGTTTGCCCAAGGCATCCTGCATGATGGTCTGAAGTTTGGCCGAGTCGGTAATGTTTGCAAAGCCAACGCCATACTTCGTGGCAAGATCGGCTTCCTGCTTCAGTTGCGGAGAGTCGGTCACAAAACCAAACATGGAATCGGTACGAGCCGGGATCAGCCCCATCGTCTCATTCCACTTGTTGTTGGCATCCTTTGAGAACGCCATCTTGAGCCAGTCAGCAGCCAGCGCCTTGTTCGGGCTATATTGAGGCACGGCCAACCAGTCATTGAAGGCCAGAACCACGGGTTTGCTGTTGGGGAAGTTGGCAGGATCACCGTAGAACGGGTCAATGCTGATCTTGCTCCAGATCGATTCGGTAAAAGCAGGCGCCGCCCAACCGGAATGGGCCAGACAAACGGCCCCGTTTTCTTTGTTGGTCTTGGGATTAACATCGATCACGGAACCCTGACCAGCCGGCAGAGCACCCACCGCGTTCGCGGCAGGACCATAAGTGGCTTGGCGCATGTCCAACAAGAACTTGGTTGTGGCAAGAGCTTCGGGGGAGTCAAAATTCGGAGTGGTGCCATCCGCCTTATACAATTGGCCGCCAAGAGAATAGAAGACGAGCAACCACCATTGCCAGTCAGCCATCGAAGCCGCATCCACGGGAACCAGCGCCTGTTGAGTCAGGGAATTAGTGGCGGGGTCAATTTTGGAGGCCTTTTTTGCAAAAGAGATCCAATCGGCGAAATTCTGGGGAGTGCCGGTGGTCCAGCCAGAGGCCGTCATCAAGTCCGTGCGGCAGAAGACGTAGCGGGGGGCGGTGAAGATGGGCAAGCCGCGCAGTTTGCCATCATACTTGGCATTAGCCAAGGCCGGGCCAAAATTGGCAATATCGGGCCAGGCGGGTGCGTCCAGGTATTGAGTCATATCAGCCAGGCTTGGACCGTAAGCGGTGTTCATTTCGGAGCCAAGGTTGATAATGTCCGGACCAGCGTTGGCGGCGAAGAAGCCGGCGAAGGTGGTATCCCAACCAGTCCAGCTGCCCTGGGTGATCTCAACCGTGACGCCCGGGTGGGCAGCTTCAAAAGCAGGATCAATGGTGTTATTCAGCCATGTGATCGTGTCAGCGGTATAGTCCAGCAAGTAAATTTTCAAGGTCACCGGCTGGGCAAGTGTGGTTGGGGTGGAAGCGCTGACGGGAGCGGCAGTTGCAGGAGCGGCAGTTGCGGGAGCAGCTGTTGCAGGGGCTGCGGTCGCAGGCGCCTGGGTTGCAGGAGCCGCTGTAGTAGCTGCCCCTCCGCAAGCGCTCAACAGGATACTTACGATCATGATCAAAGTGAAAAGTTTAGTACGCATTCCTTCATCTCCTTCTCAGAAATATGAATCTAATGGTTGTTTAATTTGAGCAGAACAATTAACAATCTTCTCCTCAGGGCCTCCTTTCCACAGGACGCATGTGAATATCAGGATCAGTAGCTTAACTCACCCGTTTCAACCGATCGATCACTTCCTGGTTGAACCGTTGGATATATTCCTGGATAAACGCAAGCGGCTCTTTACCATCCTCCAAAATCAAGGCGGTCATGTCCATGCCAAAAGACATACTCGTCGTTGTGTCGACACCATGGCTTTCAAAATACGTGGCGTTCGCCTGCCGGCGTGCCAGGGAAGCCTGGTCGTAGCGTTTGCCCCCACTGATTTGTGAATCGAACACGCCCAATAAGGCCGCTTGCAGGTTTCCCTGCCGCGAGAGATCGAAGGCAACCTTGTCATCGTCCACCAACCAGTCCAGGCCACGCCAGACTTCACAGCCAAATAATTTTTGCGGGCGTGCATTTTTGGGAAGGCTGCGGATGGCAGCAATGACCTTCAACGCCACCGCGACATGGGTATCATGCTTGTCTGCCAGGTTATGGGTATAGACCGCCTGCGGGCGGGATGCCTTCAGAATCGCAGCCAGATCATCCACAGGCAACATACTGCTTCCTTTGACTTCCCGGCTGGGGTAATCCAGCATAATTAGGGCGGCATATTCGCCCACAATGGCCGCCTTGTGCTGTTCCTTAAACCGCACCAGGCGCATCTGCTCATCATCGTATTGCTCATAGACTCCATTGCGTGGCGAACCGCGCCCATCTGTGACCACCACACCGGTAAACCAGCGGTCACTGCGCTGAAAACATTCCAGGATTGGACTGGCAGCCATGATCTCGATGTCATCCTGGTGTGCGGAGACCGCCAGGTGGGTCGTTCGTCTCAGGGCCTGGGCAGGGGAGAGACCATCTGGCACAAATATTTCAGCAGTATCCCGGTGAAGTTTCACAAGCCATCCTCATTTCTTTTCAATCCAGTACCGGCAAGCTGGCTGCAGCCACAGATTGTCCGATACGCCGCACATTTTCATCCGGCAAGTGCAGGACGATTTTTTTATAAAGATTGGGGAATTCAGTCTTAAAAACATTTTGCGCGCTCGTCAACAGTAAATCTCCGCCCCGCCCGGATGTACAACGCCCCAGGATCAAGACATGGCGGATGTCGTAAAAATCAGCGTAATGCGCCAGGGCATATCCCAGGGAAATGCCCATACTCTGCCAAATCTTAACAGCGCCCGCATGCCCGGTTTCCAGTTTTTCTTGTACGAATTTGAGCTTATCGGCATCCGTTATGTCAGCCGGTATTTCTATACCAACTTTGGGTGCCATGCGAAAAACATACGCCTGTGAGAGGTATGAGGATCCACAGCCCCTATCGCCAGACCACTCCTCGACAGGCGCATTCGGGCTGTAATCTATCGGGGCGAAAGCCAGCTCATTCAACCAGCCTGTAATGCGGCCTTCCAGGTCGATATAACCTGCCGCTTCACTGGATCCCAGTGCGATGCCGAGGATTCCGTTCTCCCCAATGGACATCGAACCAGCCAATGCGGTTACGTCGCCATCATTGATGACTTCCAATGGCACACCGAATTCTTCCCGGATGCGCAGGAACAGGTTCCTGACTTCGCCAAAGCGTTCTTTTGGCACACTACGGAACAGAGACGCAACCATCGGCCGGTTATCAATATAAATCCCAGCTGAACTCCCGCCGATTGCGTCCACCCGTGATATTTCGCGGGCTGCCCTTTTCAGGGCGGATACGATCTCCCGGTAGTGATAATCCGGATCGGTGTGCTTGCGTGGTTCCCAGACCACTTCCTCGCTGAAGACTACCTTCCCATCCACAACCGCGCTCACCTTGCGGTCGGAGGCGCCCAGGTCAAACCCAATGCGGCAGCCATTCAAATGGCGGCCAAGCAGTATACCGGTATCTGACGTAGCAGGTACATCCTCCGGTGCACACACCACCACCTGGAATGGCTGCTCATAAACCTGCTCGCCCATGAATTGGTGGTCGAATCTGCGTTTTCCATCTGGCGCATAGCACCTTGAGATATATTCACCAATTTCACGGGGCGCGCCGATATAAAGTCGGAAGGCGCCGCGCTGCCATAAAAGGAACTTTACCAGCCGCTCGATATAATCTAGGTTCGCTGCTGCGTTGGGATGTTTCTCTGAAAAAACATTTCCTTCGAAGCGGGAAATTCCGCCGTTGCAGCGTTCCAAACCAATGACGAATGGAACTCCGGTCGAGGCAGTTTGGGCACGAAAATTTTGATTCGCCAGAACCGCCGGACGAAAATCGTCATCCAAAGCGGGTTGAATTTGAGGACGCAGTAACTCAAGCCGGCCTGACATAAAGGAATACCCTAATCAACTGCCTGATTGAAAAGAAGGGAATAGTCTTCCATCAACAATAATGATGAAGCGCCCAGGATGTAGCCCCGATAATCCAACTTTCCGATCTCGAGTTGGGTGCCTTGCACCATATGGGTAAATCCCGCCTGTTGCATGGACTCTTCGATCACCTTCAGCCATGTCTCCCCAAAGCGAGCCATCTCGCCGGTTATGACAATTTTCTGAATATTCAGCGTGCCGACCAGGTTGGCAATGGAGATACCCAGATAATGGGCTGCATCGAGAACGACCTGTTGCGCCAATGGGTCACCTGCCTGGAATGCCGCCACAATTGAATCGAATGAAATCTTCGAGGGGTCTTGTGCCAATTTGGAATCGGGGTAGTGCCTGGCAAATTCCTGGGTTCGCCGTACCACGGCGCTGACGCTGGAGACTGTTTCCAGGCAACCTCGCTTACCACACCGGCAGAGCATTCCATTTTCCTGGACGATAACATGGCCGATCTCTCCGGCTCCGCCGCCATCCCCTTGAAACAAATGGCCATTGATTAAAATACCCGCTCCAATACCATGCCGGACGTTCACGACAACCAGGTTACTATCTGGTTCATGATTGCCGCCATAGACATATTCGCCAATTGCATTCGCCTGGCTGTCATTCAGGACTACGATGGGCAGGTGATACCGGTCTTTCACCAGTTGTGCCAATGGCAAATTCTGCCAGTCAAGATTCACAGCATTGACAACTATTCCATCGCGTGTGTTGACCAGTCCCGGAGTCCCCACCCCGATTCCGATAATCGGTTTCCAGCTTTTATTCAGAAGGCGGTCGAGCATCTGGTAAACCAGTTGCAGCGCCTGTTGACCATCACTGTCACTGACCGGCAATTCTATCGTCTCTTTGATATCTCCCTGCAAATTGACGATTGCCCCGATAAATTTATCCTGTGCCAGGTTTAAACCGATCATAAAACGCGCATCTGCCACCACGCTCAACAGGATCGGCAATTTGCCTCCCAGGGATGTGCCATAGCCAACTTCTGCCACCAAGCCTTCTTCAATAAAGTCAGTGATCAGGTCCGAGACGGTGGCACGGGTCAATTTTGTCACCCGTGCGATCTCAGCCCGGCTGATGGGCTGGTTTGCGAATATCGTCTCGAGAACGAGATCGCGGTTGTGCTGCCTTGTTTTCTGGTGGGTTGCCTTTGAATTGGGCATGGAATAAGTTCTCGATAGTTTGTAAGTTCAATGAATTTACAATGTTATTCTATAACAAAATTTTTCAAATTGCAATAGGTTTTAGAAATTGGTTGAAATCTTTAAGGTTGGGAATTGCTGGAAAATAAAAACCGGGCCCTGGAAGGCCCGGTCAAGTGGTTCTATTATGCTCTGGCAGCCGCCAGTTCAACCTGCGTGTATTTCAGGCGCTCCAGCACGGCTGCGGCGGTGTTGCACATGAGTGCATAACCAAGTTTCTGGTCAACCGCCATAAGGGCGCGCAGTGCGTTTCCTTCAATCTCGACCACCTTGACGGGTATGGTGCAACGAGCGGAAGAGATGAAGGTATATGGTTCGATCAAGGAGGAAACCCCCAGGATCTCGCCTGGGGCGATGGAACCGACCAGGGCATTGCAGATGGCACCTTCGCCACCGCCGCTGTAGATCAGGTCAACGTCGCCTTCCAGCAAGAGCATCAGCGTGTTGGCGGGAGTATTTTCCTTGACCAGCAGCGTGTTCTTCGGGAAGGTTTTTTCCATGGCGATCATGGCAATGGCTTTGAGTTCTTCATCGTTCAGCATGGCAAAGAAAGGATAACGGCGCAAGAGTTCGGGGGATACCATGTCTCTCTCCTTGATTTACTAGTTTATCAGGTCCAGCACTTTTTTCATGGCAATCGGGACCGCGGCAGCTACGGCCGGTGATAATTCCTGGCTGAAATCATAGACGGCCGCGGCCTCGATGGTAATAATGGTCACGTTCTCATCAGTTGGCAGGAGTATATCCATATCCCGCCCGACATGCAATGCATTCCGCAGGGAGGTATCATGGGCAGAAGCGGAATGACCGGCGCTCAAGTCAGGCAGGTCATCCAATAAGAACTGGCTGACCGTCCCGACCGGTTGTGTGCCGGTGAAGATGGCATCTACCAGGATGACACGCTCGTAACCGGTCAGGCGCTCCATCAGGCTCAAGCCTCCCAATGAGGCGCAGTCCACCTCTACCGATTGAGGATTGGGGATTGCACCCTTCGGATTGGAAAGAGCTGAGCGGACTTGTTCCGCGACCACCCACCCGACGCCATCATCGCCGAGAATGGGATTGCCGAGGCCGATGACCAAAGTTTTCATAAATAAGAGTCGGATAGTATCCGGAAAATTCGTCTTGTAGAAGTTACGACCAGACTGGTGACTATCCGGCCATCAGACTAACCCATGGACTGTCTAAGCACTTTGATGGGCTGTCCTTCGGCGTCGTGGATGGTGACTTCGAGAGGCATCTGGCCCGGTAGGGAGTGGGTGGCGCAGCCGAAGCATGGGTCGTAGGCCCGGAATGCCATTTCGACCATATTGAGCAGGCCGGCGTTGACGTTGCCCTTCTTGATCAGGCTACTGGCGGCCTTCTTAATAGACATGGTGATGGGGGCATAGTTATTGGTGGTGCCAACAATCAGGTTGACCTTGGTCACCACACCGCGTTCGTCAGTCCAGTAATGATGGGTAAGGGTGCCACGCGGGGCCTCGACAATGCCCACGCCCTCGGTCGGTTTCTCAGTCGGGATGGTATGGAAGTTCGGGCTGGTGATCTCCGGGTCGGTAGCGAGTTCCACCCAGTGTTCGGCCGCATAGAGCAGTTCGACCAGGCGGGCCCAATGGATGGCCAGGCGCTGGTGCACCGGCTTGCCTTTCAAGGTGGCATAGAATTTCTCATACTCGGCCTGGGCCAGTGGGGTGGCCATGCCGTCCGAAGCATTCAGCCGAGAGAGCGGAGTGGCCATGTAGATGCCCGAGTCCGGGCCATCCACGAGACCTTTCCAGCCGACGTTCTTCAGGTAGGGGAACTTCAGATAGGTCCAGGGTTCAACGTGTTCGGCGATGTTGGCGGCATAGTCTTTGGGCTCGTACTTGACGTATTCCTTGCCGTCCGGGCTGACCACGCGCACTTTACCATCGTAGAAATTAACCTTGTTATTGGCATCCACCAGGCCCATGTAATAGGTCTGGTGCGTGTAAATATCGCCCAGGATCAGGTCGACATATTTCGGGTTGGCCAGGACGATATCGTTGAAGACTTTCAGGCTGAACTGGGCAAACTCCACTGCCCAGCGGCCCATCTTCTCGATCTCAACGCGCTGTTCTTCGGTGATGCCCTTGGTCAGGCCGCCGGGGATGGAGGTGCAGGGATGGACCTTGCGCCCACCAATGATCTCGACCACGGTGTGGCCGTACTTGCGCATCTGGATGACCTTGCCGCCGATTTCCAGACCGACTTTGTGGATAACGCCCAAAATATTGCGTTCGGCAACCGGGGCATCGGGGCCCATGATGAAGTCCGGGCCACCCAGGGCATAAAAGTGCGTGGTATGGTCGGTGCAGTAAAAGGCCATGTAGAGCAGTTCGCGCAGCTTTTTAGCAGTGGAGGGGATATCCACGTGATAGACCGCGTCGACGGCCTTGGCAGCCGCCATGTGGTGAGCCTCGGGGCAGACACCACAGATGCGGTTGGTCAGCAGGGGCATTTCCTCGACCGGGCGTCCTACGCAAAAGCGTTCGAACCCGCGCAATTCCGGGATCTGGAAGTAAGTATTGGCAACATCGCCTTCTTCATTCAGGAAGATCTCGATCTTGCCATGGCCTTCCAGCCGGGTGATGGGGTCTATGGTGATTCGTTGCATGTTCGTCATCCTTTCTGCGCGGCTTTACTGGCACGCAGGAGCGAGCCTGCCAGGTTGAAGCGGTAGAACTGTCCGGCCGGGTCCACCAGACCATCAAGTATCCGGTCAATTTCTTCGGGCTTATCGCTGTCAATGACAGAAGCGAATGCCGAGATCAAGCGGGCACCGTAATCCACCACGCCCTCGGCGGGACCATAGCAACCGATGCATTGGGCGCCGGCAGATGGGCAGCGGGCGTTGCAGCCACTGCGGGTGGCCGGGCCGTTGCAGGGGATGCCCTGTTCCAGCAGGCACAGGGTAGGGTCTGCATGCATCAATTGGATGCGGCCGAATTCCTTTATGACCTTGACATTGCGGGTGCGCGGGCATTCATCACAGACGGTGGAGTTGCCTGCGCCGATGGTGGCACCCTTGGGGGGGAGTTCGGCTTTTCCGTTCAGAGCAGCAATGACCAGATCCACCACCGCGGCGATCTGATGCGATTCGGGCGGGCAGCCGGGCATGTAGTAATCCACATCCACCACCTGGTCGAGGGTCTTCAGGACCGGGTTCAAGGTCGGGATGGTGATGATGCCCTCGGGCATGGTGTAACTGGTTTGTGGGCGAATATTATCCGGGTTATCGGTGGTGATGGTCGAGAAGGCCGTGTCCACCACGTCCCTGATGGAGCTGAAATTGGCGAGCCCAGGAATGCAGCCTTCACAGGCGCATGACCCGAACGAGACCATGATCTTAGATTTCTTACGGAGGAGTCTGGCGATGTGTTCGTTCTCGTCGTTGCGCATGCCGCCATTGAACAGGCAGAGAGTAATCTCGCCATCTTCCATTTTTTCGACGTCGGCATACTTGGCGTCCATGGCAACCGGCCAGAAGACCACATCAAAAGCCGCGTCCACATCCAGGATCTTCTCGTGGATGTTAAGGACGGCGATCTCGCAGCCGCCACAGGAGGCAGCCCAGTACATGGCGAATTTTGGTTTGCTCATGCCTGCACCTCCTCAGCCGGAACTTCAACGGGAACTACCGGGGCGGCGCTCTTATTCCAGTTCAAGGGACCAAGGAGACGGACTTCCTCAACGAACTTTGTGATCTCATTGGCGAAGATCTGGCCTTCCGCGGCGCTGGCCCAGAGAAGTTTGGTACGTCCGGGTTCGATGCCCATCTGGGTCAGGACACGCTGCATCAGGTGGAAGCGGCGCATGGCTTTGTAGTTCTGCGTGGAATAGTGACAATCGCCCGGATGGCAGCCCGAGACTAGCACTGCATCCGCGCCGCCGGCGAAGGCCTTGAACACGAAGGTTGGGTCCAGGCGGCCGGAGCACATCAGGCGGATCAAACGCACATTGGGGGCGTATTTCATCCGGGAAATACCGGCCATATCGGCAGCACGGTAAGAGCACCAGTTGCAGGTGAAGCCGATGATGACAGGTTCAAAGGGTTTGGTTTCAGGTGTATCAGTCATGGGAATTCTCCTGGCACGCTTACGCCATGGCCTCCTTCTTATCGAGATTCAAGAGCAGCAGACCGTCGATCTGCGACAGGATCTGCTCGTTGGAGAAGCCAGTCCCGCTGATGGCGCCGGCCGGGCAGGCCGCCACGCAGGTGCCGCATCCCTGGCAGAGCGCCGGATTGACTTCAGAGACCATCTTATCTTCATGGAAGAGGATGGCGTTGAAAGGACAGAGCGTGTTGCAGATGCGGCAGCCGGAGCATTGCTCTTCGTTAATGGTGGCGCGAACAGGCTCGAGGGCAATTTCCTTTTGTTGTATCCTGCCCAGGATGCGGGCGGCTGCGGCTGCGCCCTGTACCACGCTGGCCGGGATATCTTTGGGGCCCTGCACACAACCGGCAATGTAAACACCTTCGGTCATGGTTGCCACCGGGTCCAGCTTGGGATGGCGCTCGATGAACCAGCCATCCGCCGAGCAGGAAATGCCAAAGGTCTTGGCGACGGCCTTCGAGTCAAAGCGGGGTTCGAGACCGGCAGAAAGTATGACCATATCCACCGGGATGCGCCGTTGTTTGCCGACCAGGGTATCCTCCACCTGGACGATCAATTTTCCCTCTTCGCCCGGGTTGCGGGCAGCATCCGTGACTTCGGCCACCTTGCCGCGTACGAAGAGGGTGCCTTCCTCGATGATGCGCTGGTAGAATTCGTCGTAAGCCTTGGCGGGGGTGCGGATGTCAATGTAGAAGTTATAGACGGTCGCGCCGGTCTTCTCATGGACGAGGTGGGCAAACTTCAGACTCTGCATGCAGCAGATGGCCGAGCAGTAGTTGTTGTAATTCTTATCGCGCGAGCCCACGCAGTGGATGATGCCGACGGACTTGGGTGTGGTCTTGCCATCCCGCAAAACGATATTACCTCCAGTCGGGCCGGCAGAGTTGCTCAGTCGCTCGAATTCCAAATTGGAGAAGACGTTCGCCAGCCGGCCATAGCCATAATTCGGGACGCGGCGGGCATCGAACAGGTCCCAACCGGTGGCCAGTATGATATTTCCGACTTCGACCGTAATGATCTCGTCTTTCTGGTTGAAGTCAATGGCGTTGGTGGGGCAAAATTTCTCACAGGCCTTGCAGGTGCCTTTGATATAGTAGGTGCAGTTGATATCATCTATCACGGGATATTTTGGCACGGCTTGCGGGAACGGGGTGTAGACGGCCTTGCGATAGCCGAGTCCGGCCTCGAACTTGTCATCGATGACTTTCTTAGGGCATTTTTCCCAGCAGATGCCACAGCCGGTGCAATCCTCGGTCTTGATGTAGCGGGCGCGCTTCTTGATGGTGACAGCAAAGTTGCCGACATAACCATCCACTTTCTGAACCTCGGAATAGGTAAGCATGGTGATGTTTGGATGGTTGCCGACGTCCACCATTTTGGGGGTCAGGATGCAGGCCGAGCAGTCCAGGGTGGGGAAGGTCTTATCGAACTGGGCCATGTGCCCGCCGATGGACGGTTCGCGTTCCACCAGGTAGACCGGGAAGCCCGCATCGGCGATTTCGAGGGCAGCCTGGATGCCCGCGATGCCTCCTCCGACAATCAGAGTGGCCGGGTGGATGGGGACATGCAGCGGTTCGAGAGGGACATGGTGGATGACACGCGCCACGCCACCCGAGATGATGGCCTTGGCCTTCTCGGTCGCGGCGATTTTGTCCGTATGCACCCATGCGTCCTGCTCACGGATGGAGACCAGTTCACACAGGTATGGGTTCAGACCAGCGCCTTTGCAGGCGTTGCGAAAGGTTCTTTCGTGCAGGTGCGGGGAGCAGGCAGCCACCACAACCCGGGTCAGCTTCAGCTCTTTTATATCCTTTTGGATCAGTTCCTGGCCCAGGCTGGAGCACATGAACTTGTAATCGCGCGCTACGATGACGCCTTCGTGAACCAGGTTATCGGCGGCCCACTTGCTGACCTCGGCGACATTGACCACTCCGGCAATATTGGTGCCGCAGTGGCAGACATACACGCCAACACGTTCCTGGGGTTTCTTCTCTGCGGGGCTCATTCACTCGCCTCCTCGTTAGCAGTATTTTGTTGACCAACGCGTACACGCGGGGGTGGCATGGGCAGGCCAGACGGCTTCTTCGCCACGGGCTTGGCTGGAGCCGGTTCGGGGGTCTGGATGCCGATGCGTTTCATGGCAGCATGGGCGCTGACCAGTTCCGAACCGAAGCCCAGATTTTCGGGCTTTTCGCCGAATGCAATTCCCATCAGCTGCGTGAAGAACAGGATGGGCATATGGTAACTGGTGTGGAAATAGCCATTCATCTGACCCTGGAAGGCATCCAGGTTCATCTGGCACATCGGGCAAAGCGCCACCAGCGCATCCGCTTTGTACTGGTCGGCGGCTGAAATCAACCGGCGGATCAGTTCAAAGGCGGTGGCGGGTCCGATCTGGGTCATGTGGCCACCACAGCAGGCGGTCTTGAGCGGGAAGTCGATCACTTCGGCGCCAAGCGCCTTCAGCAAATCGTCCAGCTCATAGGGATATTCGGTGTCAGAGATGCGGGCGTTGTAATCCGGGCGGGGCACCATGCAGCCGATATAAGAGGCCACGCGCAGACCGGTCAACGGCTTGACTACTTTCTCTTTGATCTTGTCCAGCCCGACCTCGTTGAACATTACATCCAGCAAGTGGCGGATGACCAGTTGACCGGGGTCGTAATGCAGGCCACCCGCAGCCAGGGCAGAATTGATCTTCCTGCCAAAGGCTTTGTCTTCGTGCATGTAGTGGTCGGCTTTGGATAAATTAAGGTAGCAGGCGCTACAGGCAGCCAGGACGGTTTTGGTGCCATTGGCCTGTTCCTGCGCCAGCGCCAGGTTGCGGGCGATCAGCGAATAAGCCGGCGTAAGGTCGAGGGAAAGGTATTCGGTTGCACCGCAGCAGTTCCAGTCTTCGATCTCTTTCAGGTTGATCCCAAGCGGTTTGCAGACGGCTTCCATGGAAGCCTCGTATGCCTTGGCGCTTGATTCCATAGAACAGCCGGGGTAAAAGAGATAATCGCTCATTCTGCCTCCAATTCCTTGGCACGTTTCAGGATTTTCTTGAGCTGGTCCATGCCTTTGATGCGCTTCGGAGGGAACAGCGACATCCCTTTCTTAGTGAGCATGCCGACTGCCATGGGGGTTATACTGGGCAGGCGTGTGATGAAGTGCCTCACATTTTGGAAACCAGCCAGACCAATTTCAAAACTGCGCCCGTAGGTTTCCACTAGACTGATAAAGGTCTTTGAGAAATCGGACGCAGTGCCGTTATGGCCGGTATTGGCTTCCAGCGACATGTTCTTCAGAGTGTACATCACATCGGTAATGTGGATCTCCTGCGGGCAGCGGACTGTGCAATAATAGCAGGCCACACACATCCAGGGGGTATTACTCTTCATTACATCTTCCCGCATACCGGCGCGTAACATGGCGAAAATGGCGCGTGGTGTGTGGTCCATAGCGCTGGCTGACGGGCAGGACCCGCCGCAGGTACCGCACTGGATGCACATCTCCAGGTTCGGGTCGCCAGGAGTACGCAGGGCGACTTCCTGCAACAGGGAGAGATCCTCGTGTTTGACGGGACCCACAGAGGGCGGATCGCTTACAATTGCTTGTTCGGTCATAGCATCGCTCCACCTCGAGAGTTGGTTAACCCCGGCTCGCGAAGAAATTCCCGAGTCAGGGCTAAATTATCCCTTTAGTATGGTTTCTTCGGCTGATATATACCAGTGCGGGAAGTCATTCGTTTGTGTGATTAAACTCACAACCGGTTTGCGCGGAGCCCACCATACCATATTCAAGTATAATCAGCCCGTTTTTACCGGAATCGCTGGAATCTCTTATTATTTTTATCTGGTAGAAGACAATTGAAAGTTCGATATCTATTTATATGAAATAAGAAGAAGGAGTATCCGAGATGAATTTTGCAATGTGGAAGAAAGCGCTTACCGTGATTCCGAACGTTACCAAAGAGGAATGGGATAAGCTGGATATCATATCGAAATGGTTGATATCCACGCGTGCGGCCGTATTATTGATGACCTTGCTTTCAGCGATCCTGGCCGGACTTTTTGCCTGGCATGACGGCTATAAAGTCAATATCCTTTCCTGGTTCATCCTGGCACTCGGGCTGGTCCTTGCGCACGCCTCCAATAATATCTTCAACGACTACACCGACTACACACGCGGCGTCGATAAAGACAATTATTATCGCACGATGTACGGACCGCAGCCGGTGGCGGATGGGTTGATGACCAGGCGCCAGCATCTGACCTATTTTGCGGTGACGGCTTTCCTGGCTTTGTTATGCGGGCTGTACTTGATATTGACCAACAGCAATGATCTGACCATCTGGGTTTTGCTTGGACTGGGGGCGTTCTTTGTGCTGTTCTACACATGGCCACTGAAATACATTGCGATGGGGGAAATTTCCGTATTGATCGTCTGGGGGCCTTTGATGATCGGTGGCGGTTACTATGTGCTGACCCATGTATGGAACTGGAACGTGGTCTGGGCCAGCCTGCCGTATGTGCTGGGGGTGACGACGGTTATTTTCGGCAAGCATATTGACAAGGTCCTGGTTGACAAAGCAAAGAAGATCTTTACTTTACCGGTGCTGATCGGTGAAAAAGTGGCGCGCTACATCCTAATGGCCATGATGATCCTGCCGTATATACTGGTATTGTATTTAATCCTGACCAGTTATTTCACACCGGTGATGGTTTTGGTTGCCCTGGCTGTTCCAACCTTCCTGAAACTCTACCCGCAATTCCTGAAACCCAAACCTGAGACACGTCCCGAAGGTTTCCCGGATGGGCAGGGCGGCTGGCCGCTCTATTTTGCCCCGCAAGCGTTCATTAACAACCGGGCGTTTGGCTTGTGGTTCATGCTCGGACTGATCCTGGATGTGATCCTGCGATTGGTATTACCGGCTTTCCGTTTATAGGTTTTACCGGATGCAATATCCCTGTTACTTCCGAAGTACCGGGGATATTTTTATGAAACGGTATATAATCGTCGGAGTTCCCCAAAAATTGCCTGGAGGTGACCAGATGCGCCCTGATTGGGATTCATACTTCATGAAGATCGCCTACGCGGTTTCCGAGCGCAGCACCTGTGACCGGGCTTTTGTGGGCTGCGTGCTGGTATTTGAAAAACGCATCCTGACAACCGGCTTCAATGGTTCACCCACCGGGCAACCGCATTGTGATGAAGAGGGCCATTTGATGGTGGACGGACATTGCATCCGCACCATTCATGCGGAGACGAATGCCATCATCCAGGCGGCCTTACATGGTGTTTCGACAAAAGGTGCCACCTGTTACGTTACGCATCTGCCCTGCCTCAACTGCACCAAAGCGTTGATCAATGCCGGCATCGTCCGCCTGGTTTACAGCATCGCCTATCGCACCGACGAGAACGCCATGAATTTCCTTAAAGCGGCGAATATTGAGATCTGTCAGAACGCCTTTGATATAAAAGCGTCATCAGGCATTGATTAAGATGTCTTACTTCAAAATTAACTTCTTTTGCCCGGCACTCAACAACTCTGCACCCGCTTCAGTAACCAGAACATCCTCTTCCAATCCTACATAACCATATCTGGGAACCGCAACCCCTGGTTCGACGGTGTAGACCTGGCCCGCCTCGAGCTTCTGATCGGGCAGGTTGCCGTATTTCTCCCAATGCGGGCCGAGCATACCGCCGCCGTCGTGGGCGGCGCGGCCCAATCCATGGCCGGTGGCATACATGTATTCAGGATAGCCGGCGTGTGTTACCGCCCTACGGGCGACATAGTCGATCTCCGAACCGAGCATGCCAGGCCGCATGGCGTCGACGGCGGATTGGATGGCATAGACCACCGTCTGGAAGGCATGCTGAACAGGACCAGGGGCTTCCGTTTCGCCTGGTTTGAGCAGGTAGAGCATGCGCTGAATGTCGGAACAGTATTCTTCCTGCTTCACGCCGAAATCGAAATGGACCAGGTGGCCGCGCTCCAGGATAATTCCGGTCGGCCCGGCATGTCCCACCTGGGAATCCGGCCCGGAATTCACGGCGGGGCAGTCTTCGTAATCCCACGCTTCGGTCACCCCTATTTCAAGAATCCGGGCGTGCATGAACTGGCTGACCTGTTTTTCGGTCAGACCGGGCTGAAGATAGTCGAATGTCTGGCGGTAAATTTCCTCGGTTGTGTCAACCGCTTTCCGGATGCGGGCAATTTCTGTGGGGATTTTTCGTCCACGCAGAGCCATGATAATTGCTTCAGCCGAAATCAACCGGTCGCTGAAAGGCGTTGGAGCGAGGTAGTCTTTCAATTTCTGGTACATGCCATGGGTCAGGCCGTCTGCCGTTGGATCGTGGGTAGAGCAGTTCACGGCAATCTGATGTGGATTGAGCCTTTGCAGGATGCGGACAAGCTCCGGTTGGATGGATTTATTGTAGCCGACCACTTCCTGATACGCCCCACCCCGGCGGGCAGTCTCGGCTTCCAGGTTACCAAGAATGGCGATGGTTACGCCGGAACGGGTGATGATCAGTGCCGAATGCCAGGTAAGTGTGGCCCCATAGATCAACGGCAGGACCGGGTCAGGCACGGCACTGGTTTCCCGAACGAAGGTCATCCATAGATCAATGTTTTTTTCCTCAAGGATGGATATAGCCTGGCGGACTTTTTCCTGAATGAGAGTACTCATGGGATCCTTACAGATGTTTAAGAACTGTTTATTTATCCACCGATGAACGCAGATAGCCTACGGGTACGAAGTGGATGCAAATGAAATAGATTCAGAGTTACCCTTAAGACAAAGCGCCTGGACTGGAATGACCAACGCCTACCTGGCCGGAGGCCAGGGAATATCTACGGGTGAAGTATACCCGTGCTTCTCGACCGTGTAGAGCTTGCCACCTGAAGGCTGGGAGCAACCCGCCTGGTCGGTGAAGGTATACGAAGTATGGTATTGGTCAGGCAAATCCTGCCAACCGATCGGCATCCAGACGTAATTTTTGTTCTGGCAGACAAACACATCCATGAAATAACCGCGGTCATCATCTTGTGTCATCCAAACTGCATCCCATTTAACCGTGACCTGATCGCCTTTGCGCGTGGCCCGGACATTTTTCGGTGGACCATAGAGGGCATTTGTGATCCACAGGCGCACAGGTTGTACTGTGACGGTTTTAACATCGCCCTCCACATCAACCACGTATGGGGAGACCCAGCAGTAGTCACTCAAACGATCGAATTTTACATACAGCCAGTTGCCGACGGGCGCGCGTCCCCCGACGAAGCCGGTATCGCCCTGCTTCAGATCGAACTTCCACAAGTATGCCTTAGCCGGACCGAACAGGCAAGCCGCCAGGGCTACATTTACCGTGACTTTTGGAAAATCGAAGGTGGGAGTGGGTGTAATGGTGGGTGTGGGGGTAATGGTTGGGGTTAATGTTTGTGTCGGGGTGGGAGTATCCGTGGACGTGTATGTCGCCGTGAAGGTGGCAGTGGGACTGGGCGTTTGTGTCCAAACGGCTGCCGTGGCTGTTTGGACCGCAGAAGTCAGGCTTGCGAGTGCTTCAGGTGAGGGGTCGCAAGCAGAGAGAAGTATGAAGATAAGGAGAAGTAGGAATGATTTGCGGGGCATGGTTCTTGAGGGTTTGGTAATCTGGAGATTTGAATTAATACATATTGGTAAATGGATTGAAGCCGTGTTCCTGCGTGATTATACGGCGAATTTGCCAATCTCCAGTTGACTCAAGGCACTTTGCAAATCTGTAGGTTTCAGAACGATGGCAACCCCGCGTACCCCGGAACCGATCGAAATCTCTTCGGGTTCGAAGACGGACTCGTCAGCCAGGATGCGCAACGGATGAGGCAATCCCAATGGTGTGACCGCCCCGCGCACGAACCCGGTGGCAGCCAGCACTTCCGGCTCACTGGCCAGGGAGAGGCGCGAGGTGCCCAGAAACGTGCGCAGGAACTTCCATGAAATCTGCCCCGGTCCGGCCACCAGCACCATGATGTACTGTCCCTCTGAGAGCCGGAAGAGAATGCTGCGGACAATTTGCGCTGGAGATTGCCCGCGTTGGCGGGCAGCTTCTTCTAAGGATTCGGGCAGAGAGGAATGCTCAAAGAGCCGGTAGGGGATTCCAAGCAGGTCAAGTGCTTGGGCGGCAGGGATGGAATTTGGCATAGAGGACCTCGAATAACCTGCATAATACTATAGATCATCACCGGCGCTCCGCTTATAAGAGTATTCTTAGAACGAATCATGAATCCGTTGACGTCAAAATGCTGCCATGATACATTAATAAATACAATAAGTGGTTTTCCACCGCTTAAGAAGGTAAATTATGAATAAGACGTCACTATTTTACAAATTGACCGGGATCGCTTTTGCCGCGACCTTCATTCTGACATCCTGCAATTTAGCCGGAACCACGGTTGCGCCTGTCAATGTGACAGCCACCCAGGCACCTGTGTCCAGTCCAGTTGCTCCCACCGCAACCCTGCCACCCGCTGCAGTTGCAACGGCAACATCCGTTCCAGCCGCTACGGCCACTGT
>JBEKEB010000048.1:0-24065 GCA_050014055.1 Anaerolineales bacterium
CGATTTGGGCATTGATGCGGCGGTAGCCCCCGGCCCAATCGGAATGCTCACCGACCAGGCAAATGCGACCCGGAACGAAGATTTTCATACTTCACTCCCTTTTCTTTCAATGTCTTACTTCCGGGCACTTCCAGTAAATTCCCGGATACTCACGCCGAGTGCCTGCGAAGGTGGGCAGGATGCCGCAAGCATCGCAGTCGTCGCGGCAGTCTTCACGTGTCCCGCCATCCAATGAACGCTGATAATCCCGGTACAGGTATTTCTTACGGACTGCATCCGAGATATGCTCCCAGGGAAAGACCTCGTCGAATCGGCGTATACGATGGGTATAAAAGGCCGGGTCGAGGTTCTGGGTGGAAAAGGCCGAGCTCCAGGCCTGCAATTGGCGCTGGTCCTGCCAGGCATCGAACTTCGTGCCGTTCTGCCAGGCGCTGTAGATCACCTCCGCCATGCGCCGGTCGCCACGACTGAGCCAGCCTTCCAGCAGGGTATCCTCGGGCGGTGTCCAGGAAACCTTGAAAGCCGGGCCGCGCAACTCGCGCTTGAGCAGCCCCAGCTTGGCCTGGATCTGTTCCTGCGTGTCCATGGACACCCACTGGAAAGGAGTGTGCGGCTTGGGGATAAAGGTACTCACGCCGGCATGCACTTTGGCCCTTCCTCCCAGCGATTTGCGCCCTTCCGCCAGCACACGCTTGCACAGATCGACAATGGCCTGTACGTCTTCGAGCGTTTCGGAGGGGTGGCCGATCATGAAATAGAGCTTGATGCTGGTCCAGCTGCGCGCATAGATTTCGCGGGCGGTCTCGAGCAGTTGCTCGTCGGTGATGAATTTGTTAATGATGCGCCGCATCCGCTCGGTGGCCGCCTCGGGCGCCAGCGTGAACCCGCCCGAGCGCCGGTCTTTGAGTTTTTCCATCAGGTCCACCGAAACCGACTCGATTCGCAGCGAAGGCAGGGAAACCGTCAGGTGCCTGCCGCTGAATTTTTCGCCGATCTTATTGACCAGTTCGAGGATGTCGGTGTAGTCGGAGGAGGACAGTGACAGCAGCGCCAGTTCTTCGGCCCCGGTGGCATTGACGGCTTCTTCGGCCGCCTGGACGATTTCGTCTACGCTGCGTTCGCGCACCGGGCGCGTGATCATGCCGGCCTGGCAGAACCGGCAGCCGCGCGTGCAGCCGCGCATCACCTCCACGGAGACGCGGTTGTGAACCACATCAATATTCGGGACAATGAAGCGGGTGGGCGGCGGTGGGAGTTGCGGCAGCATGCGCTTGAGGATGACCCTGGGGATACCGGGTACATTGGGGGTGGTAGCCGCAACTGTACCATCTTCCAGGTAGGTTACATCGTAGAAGCGCGGCACATACACGCCCGGGATTTTTGCAAGCCGGAGCAGCACATCCAGGCGCGGCTCTTCCTGCGCTTTGGCGCTTCGTACCGCCTCGATGATTTCCAGGAGCACCTGCTCGCCCTCGCCGACCACAAATGCATCGATAAAAGCGTGCATCGGCTCCGGGTTGAAACAGGCATGCCCCCCGGCGATGATCAATGGATCCGTCTGGCCGCGCTGCACGGTCCGAAGTGGGATACCGGCCAGGTCGAGTATGTTGAGGACATTGGTATACAACGTCTCATAGGGCAGGGAAAAGCCCAGGATATCAAAATCAGCCAGGGCATGTTTTGTTTCCAGCGAGTAGAGCGGGATGGCATGGGACCGCATCTGTTCTTCCATATCCACCCAGGGAGCATAGGCGCGTTCCGCCAGCGCATCCGGGCATTGGTTAACCAGGTCATAAAGGATCTGCAGGCCCAGGTTGGAGATGCCGATATCGTAGATATCGGGGAATACAAAGGCGATCTTGGTATCGATCCTGTCCCAGTCTTTGACAACGGTGTTCAATTCCCCTCCCACATAACGGCCCGGTTTCTGTACCTTTAAAAGTATACGTTCGAGGTTTGCTTCGATTTGCTCTGGAGTAGCCATGGGCGGAATTATACCTGAACCGGTCCGGTTTAACAAAAAACCGGGGATGGGTGGACATCCCCGGTTTTCGTCATTTCATAGTTTTTGTTTCGGCTATGCTTTGTGAATGGCCTCCAAATTGGCCTGCGCCTGAGGGGCCATCTGAAAGAAAGCCGTCAATTGCTCACAGGCATAATCCGGGCAAGCGGAACAGTTCGCAAAACCACACTCGATGGCGCAGAAACGGATCTCGCACTCGCTGCAATGGCCCACTTTACGACCGGCAGTCATGCAACCGTCGCATTGGATCTTTTCAACGGTCAGGCTGGTTGCATGATATTCCCGGCTCCACTTTTCAACAACGGCTTCCAACGCCGGCAGGTCGTTGGATTGGGTGGCCTGGTATGATTCGCACTGGGCGCAATCCAGTCCACAAGCGGCAATCAGGGTTGTCATGGTGAGTCCTCCTCTTAGCAAAAGTTTTCCCCAACTTATCGGGATGTATGTATTTTAGCACAAATGTTCTGTTTATACTAGCAGAAAGGCATAGGTTGATTCTGTTATAATGAAAAAAAAGAATCCCTTCGGCCAAACTCATTTGATCAGATTTGTCTAAAAGTGGAGGTCCAGTCTCATGAAAAGCTTTGTAAAATTATTCTGGCTCTTGATAGCCTTTACCGTCCTTGGCCTGTCTGCCTGTGGCGGAGGAGCTGCGACTGCCAAGCCCACGGTTGATTCAGGTCCGGTTTTCACACAGATCGCCTCAACCGCACTGGCCTTACAAACGCAGACCATTCTGGCCATGCCAACGGCAACCAGCACTCCCCAGGTATCCCCCACTCCTCAATCAACCAATACTCCGCTAATCACCGATACCCCCTTGCCAGGCACAGCCTCGGCCACGCCGCTTGCCTTGAACACGCCGCTTGCCACCAATCAAACGAGCTGTGACAACATGGCTTATGTTGCCGACGTGACCATACCCGACGGTTATGTAGCCGCTCGTGGGGAATCCATGAAAAAGACCTGGACGCTCAAGAATCTTGGCCCATGCACATGGAACCAGAATTATTTACTTATTTTCGGATGGGGGGGCCAAGGGACTAACTGGAATACCACCAAACCGGTAAACCTCTCAAGACTGGTTGCGCCTGGTGACACCATCGATGTCTCCGTAGAATTAACAGCGCCCAGCACTCCCGGAGAGTATGTTGGCGTCTTCAAACTACAGAATGATAAAGGTTTTAATTTTCCTCCAGGGCAACAAGTGACGATTGATATCGTGGTGAAATAAGCATAGGCCCGTCCTTGTTGACCTCCCAGGCCATCAAAAATGAGGCCCACAACATGGGGTTTGCACTGGCGGGGATCACCACGCCTGAAGCACCGCCCCATTTTTCTGCCTACGAAAACTGGCTGAGGCAGGGGCGGCACGCATCCATGGGATATCTGGCAAGTGAACGCGCAAGAATGTGCCGGCGTGACCCGCACTTGATTCTGCCTGAATGCCGGTCCATACTCTTACTCGGCGTGCGCTACCCTGACCCAAAGACTGCCAAACCAAATGAAAGAGCTGGACCCAGCGGGCGGGTTGCTGCTTATGCCTGGGGGCGGGATTATCATCTTGTCTTACCACAAAGATTACGGGTTCTGGTTACCTTTATCGAGCAGAAGGTGGGGGGACGGGTGCCGAGCCGCTGGTATTCCGATACGGGCCCCATACTGGAACGCGACCTGGCGCAACGCGCCGGACTGGGCTGGATCGGTAAAAACACCTGTCTGATTAACCCCAAACTCGGTTCTTATTTCCTGCTGGCCGAAATCCTGCTAGGCACCGACCTGGAACCCGACTCACCCTTCCAGGCCGACCGCTGCGGGACCTGCACACGTTGCATCGAAGCCTGTCCAACCCATTGCATCCTGCCCGATCGGACGCTCGACGCCCGGCGTTGCATCTCTTACCTGACCATCGAGAACAAAGGGGAAATCCCACCCGACCTGCGCACACACATGGGTAACTGGACCTTTGGATGCGATGCATGCCAGATGGCCTGTCCCTGGAACCGGTTTACGGAAAAAGAATTTGACCAGAGTTTCATGCCATATCCTGACCTGCCAAATCCGGATTTGATTGCCGACCTGATGCTTACACCGCAGGGTTTCAACCAGAAGTTTAAAGTTAACGCGGTCCAGCGGGCCCGCCGAGGCGGCTATCTTCGCAATACTGCCATAGCGCTGGGAAATAGCGGATACACGGCAGGCGTCCCGGCCCTGGAAGAAGCCTTGCAAAATGGTGAGCCACTCGTCCGCCAGCATGCCGAGTGGGCCTTAAAACAAATTCGTAACAACATATAGAAGTTTAATCGACAACCATGAACAGATTGCTTCTAGCCACCAACAACAAAGGAAAAGTCGCCGAGATAAAAGCCCTTCTGGACAGAACCGGTCTGACCTTGATCACCCCTGCCGACATTGGACTGGCGATTGAGGTAGCCGAAGATGGATTGACATACGCCGAAAACGCCAATAAAAAAGCCACGGCATATTCGCAAGCCAGCGGGTACATCGCACTGGGCGATGATTCAGGTCTGGAGGTGGATGCCCTGCACGGCCAACCCGGGCTTCATTCACACCGCTTCTGTCCCATCCCCGACGCCACGGATGCCGACCGGCGGGAATTTTTACTTGATAAACTTAAGGAGGCCCCGCGACCATGGAAGGCACATTTCCACGCCACGGTAGCCGTGGTTTTACCCTCAGGTGAGTCATGTATAACCAATGGCCAGTGTGATGGGGAAATTATTCCCGAAGAGCGCGGCTCGAACGGGTTTGGATATGACCCGATCTTTTTTATCCCTGAAATTGGTCAAACCATGGCCGAACTGGAAATGGAAGAAAAAAACCGTCTGAGCCATCGGGCGCGGGCAATCCAAAATGCCATCCCTATTCTTAAAGTTATATTCGGATTATAGGGTGGCGAATTGTCAGGTTCTACATTCCCGGATAATACGGAATCGTTGCCAAAAAAACACTTATCAGTTTTGCCAGGCGATCCGGCTGCTCAAGGATGAGCATATGACCCGCCCCTTCCACTGTCTGCAAAGCTGCACCGGGAATCTGGCTGGAGAGGGTCTCAGAAAAGCGGATGGGGGTAAGTCTATCTCCGGTACCACAAACAACCAGGGCGGGGCTCCGGATGTCACGCAGACGACCAACCATATTAAACCGGTCACAAGCCAGCAGGTCACCCAATAAGAGTGGCTGCCTGGTTTCAGTCAGGCGTTTAAAGTAAATTTCACTCAAATTGGGAGAGGTTTGAGGGCCAATCGACATTTCATGCAAACTCTTGATGGCGAGCAGGAGAGTAGATTGATTGGCAGCATTTTCGATTACCGAAGATGGGATGGGCAAACAAGCACCGGTTGAGATCAATCCGATCCCGGCAACCCGATCTGGAAAATCGTGGGCGAGGGCCAAGGCAATTGCACCACCCATAGCGTGACCAATAAACACGGTCCGCGAAATGCCTGAAGCATCGACGAATTTTGCAACACAGCGAGCATAATCTTCGATGGATTGACAGCCTGGCCCGTCTGTTTTGCCATGGCCTGGTAAATCGAGCGTAATAACTCGATAGTCCGGCAAGCGCCGTATCTCTGGAGGCCAAAATAAATGGTCGCCACCAGCACCATGAATAAGCACCAGTGGAGGTCTTAGCGTGCTGCCCCCTTCATGCAAGAAGTAATGTAAGCCGGCAGCTGTTGGCATGTGTTTCCGGTCAAGCGTTACGGTTTCCGGAGGCGTGATGCAACCGGTCAGCAGCCTCGTCCGTTAGTGGAATATAAACCTGCACCCGGGTTCCTTTGCCTGGGGAGGATTGAATGTTCATCACGCCATTAACGAGTTCGGTCCGCTCCCGCAAGTTGACCATTCCCAGACTACCGCGCTGGTCATAGGACCGATTTACTGCTGCAACATCGAAACCCACTCCATCATCCCGGACCTCCAGCAGGGCCATCTCTTTTTCAAATGAGCGCAGGTTCACCCAGATGTGTTCTGCCCGGGCATGTTTGCGGGCATTGGTAACGGCTTCTTCCACAATGAAAAAGACTACGCCCTGTTTGCCCACTTCAAAGTTCGTTAAAATGTTCTCCTCAACGGAAATGATGACATTTTGCGAGTAAGTCTCTCTTATCTTGACCGCCATGGATTGCAAAGCAGCAACGAGACCTTGTGATTCCAGAATGAGTGGTCTCAGGGTGAAAAGCATGTGACGGATTTCCTTGGTGGTACGGCGGGCCAGTTCCTCAATACGGGCCAATTCCTCCCCAGCCGCCTTTGGATCCTTCATCAGTGTACGCTGAGCCATGTTCACACGCATGGCAATCGCCGAAACAGATTGTGTGGGGCCATCATGAAGATCACGAGCCAGCTTTTTACGGGCCTCTTCCTGGGCATCGATCATGCGTTCCCGTTCATCCACGACATCCTGATAAAGGCGTGCATTCTGGATGGCAATAACCGCCTGCCCGCCAAGAATATCGAGAACTTCGCGCCGGTCACGCGTAAAAAAACCAGGTTGAGGATGGCCAAAGAGTAAAACCCCGTAGGCGCTGAAACCGCTCCGCAAAGGAAAACAATAAATCTCAGCGCATCTTTGAAAGGCTATGAAACGGGTCAATTCCGGATCGTTACTGACATCATTTAGCAGGAAGGGTTTGTTTTGTTCAATCACCTGGGCCACAGCTCCTGTTTGTCCATGCAAGACAACTCGCATATCAGCGGTGGTCAAGCGCCGCGCGGAACCAACTTCAAGGCTCTCATTTTTGGAAAACAAGAGTACTGCACACACCAGGCGATCGTCTGCGGCAGCTTCGGCTTCGGTATTAATGGCGCTCAGACTTAGATCCAGTACAGATTCAAGAACACGCTGATAATTCAGGGTGGCAAGCAACGTGGATGTCAGGCTGTATACGGCTCGCAGGCGTTCATTCTCCATGCCCAGTTTTTTTTGCTGAATTTCCTGCTGGGTCTGGCGATTACGGCGGATTGTTTTAACAAGCTGAACACTGATATACCCAAATACGCCAGCAATCAGGAAAGTAAACAGGGAAAAAACGCCCAGAATAACCAAAGGGGTAGGGGATAAAGTGTGAGAAACTGTCACTACAACCTGGACAGCAGTCATAAAGACTGCAGATATCAACGCACCGGTTAGTTCGAAATAGAGCGCAGCAGTAATTAATGGTAGAAATACAATCCAGAAAGCCGAGTTGGTATAACCTGCTGCCAGTCCAAAGTATGCGGTCGCAACTACAATGTCAACGCATAAGCCAATCTCGCGATGGAAAGCCAGGCGGCGATTAAGACCGGTCAATAGAGTCAGAAAAATATTCCAACAGGCCAGGCCAACCAGAAGTATATTAGGTAGAACCGGAAAATTTCCCTCAAACGACAATGAAATAACCAACCCCACCAGAAACAACCATCGGATGGAAACAGCGAACCAATCTGTAATATATGGAGTATCAGTTGTACGCATGGTTCAATAATATCCCAAAATTCGATTCAGAAATCAAATCTTTTCCGATGAAATTCGCATTAGCGCGCCAGCTGCGCTGACAATTCCAAGTGATACCCAAAGGTAAGGAAGGGCAAAAGTATCCGTGCTAAAACCCTCAATTAGATAAGCGACCAGTACAAAGAGTCCACTCCAACCAATCATCCTGAAAAGAGGGTTTTTACTGAGTCTTATAAACCAACTCAGTCTGAACAAAACATAGAACCAGGCGATAAAAGATGAAAAGCCTACAACTCCCGTCTCGGCCAGCAGCCGAACCCATAAACTCTTGATATTTGGAAGGTCAGCTGTTCTATAATAAGCATCCATAACCTCTGGAAGACTCCAACTATATGCAGGGAGTTGGCGTTGAAAAAAGAATCCGGCATTCCCCAGGCCAACTCCAATTATAGGGTGGATGTTGAACACATTCCAGCCACCCACCCAATAAACATAGCGTTCTGCAAATTCCAGATAATTAAAAAAAGTGTAAGGGTTCTGGATAATCTTGACCCACTGTATCAGCGACTGGGGTTGGAAAATCCGTGCCAGCCGTTTGTCCACATGCGACAACCCGTAAACCAATCCGACTGCCCCCAATACATAAACACTTATGAACGCCAACAAAAGGACCAAAGGCAGGAGAAAGCGAAAGGCACTTTTCATGGCTGCTGAAAACTTGACAAACCTAGTCAGACTCCACTTATAAACGCGCCGTGCCAGCAAAAAGTTGGCATAAATACCCAATAGCGCTAAAACAAGCAGGATTGCCAGGGTACCCACCCTGGAAGCCAGGAAAACAACCACTGCTCCGATGAAAAATAAGATATTCTCCAGGGAGATTTTCCACAGACGGAAGCGATGAGCCGAAGTTCCTGATACAGTTGCACCCAACCAAAAAGGTATATAGAGCAGATTCATTTCGTGCGCCAGCCAGGACGGTTCAAAAGCAAAGGCGGTAATCCTGCCAGCAAAAAGATCACGCGTGGAGACAAGCCGTTGAAATGTCAACAGGATGGCCGGATAATGACTTTGGAACAGAAAGATATAAAATCCCTGTACGGCGGCCCAAAGAATGATAATAATGCCACTTACATTAATCCACTTTAAAACAAAGGCCAACCTTGACTGGTCCTTGGAAAACCAACTGGCAGTTATCAGATAAAAGGCGGCCCCAACTGACAGGGTCAGGATGGATCTAATCTCCTCGTGAGAAACGCTGACATCCTTGAAAGGCGGGATGTTTAGAAAAAAGGCGGCGGCGCTGGAAATAATGGCGATGGAGATGAAAAATATAAAAGGTATACTTTCGCGCGGTATGGCTCCTTTCTTCAGGAAATAAGGTATAAACCAAAAAAGCGCCACCCAGATGAGGGGCAGGAAGGCTGCCGGAGCCACCGACGTATTCCCTGCAAAGCGCGAGAGCAATGGCAAACTGGTTATCGGCATTAAAATAAAAACAGCCCCCCAGGCAATTACAAAGGAGAGGTAGCCCAGACGCCTTAGTCTTTCAGCCATAGCGTTGCACCTTATAACTGCCTGCCACCCATAGAGAAACGACGAATCCGATACACGCCCCTGCCAGAACCAGGATTGCCAATCGATAAAGGACGGGGCTTTGAGGGACGATTGCCGATCCGGTTTGCGCAAATTTCATAATCGAAATAATCCCCTGACTCGATTGTTGTTCTCGTAAATGTTCATCCGACAAGTTCATCAGTGTAGTCTGATAGTCTGGACTAAATATAGATGATCCTGAAGCAGACAGACCACCAGTAATGGCGTCAATTTGAGATTGGATTTGGTCTGCACGGTTTGCATGCACCAAAGCCGCGTTCAATGCCTGGTAGAAATTTTGCGCCCAAAGATTGGCGAGTTTGGCCGCAATTTCAGGGTCCCGGTTCCTGATGTGGAGTTCCCAGACCGATTGCTTTCTTTCAAGAAACATTTGCTGCTGGAGTTGATCTATTTCGATCGGGATTCCATTTTTTTTTGCCTGTGTGATAATCTGATTTTCCACCTCATCTGAGGTACCGATTGCCCCCGCAGCACCGAAAGCAAAATCTTCTTCATATTGTGTAAGCTGGCGCTCCTGAAAATCCATATTCACTGTTATAACCGACGTGGCCTCATACACAGGCGGGGTAAAGAAATGAAATGCCCAGCCGGCAATGCCGCCTAAAACAGTCATGAGGACAATAACCCACCAACGCCTAAATGCACGTTCCAACGCGTCAAGCGGGGAAAACTCTGGATTTTCCATATTATTCTTCGATTCGTGGATTCTTCAAAGCAAGGAAGATAAGTAATATCATACCCAACAACACCACTCCACAAAATGTTAGAGTGGCTTCCAAGGGGGGAAAAGAGAGAGCAATAAAAGCAACGAAACTAAGGACGAGGGTTGTCAGCTGGATGGTTAATACTGCCCGTCCAGGATCGAATCCCCAAGCAACAAGTTGGTGATACGTGTGCGTACGGTCTGCATGGAAAACAGGCTTATGGTGAATTAAGCGCGAAAAGACTACCATGGAAGTATCGAAAATTGGAACTCCCAGCACCAAAATGGGTACGAACCAGGACGAAGCTTGTGGAAGATCATGCGGTGTATAGATCATGCCAACTGCAGCCAGTGTGAATCCCAACATCTGCGCCCCGGAATCGCCCAGGAAAAGCCTGGCTGGAGAAACATTAAAGGCATACAGGCCGATGCAGATTCCCAACAGGCATGCACTAAATATACCCAAGTAGATTTGTTGAGCGACCAAACTCATAATCATGAAGAACGCAAAAGCAATTCCTGCAATTCCAACGGCCAATCCGTCCATACTGTCAATTAAATTAAAAGCATTTGTTATCCCGATAAACCATAAAATCGTAACTCCCCAATCCAACACAGTGAGCACATTTCCATGTAGATATGGTATCGATAAACCTTCCAGAAAATGGACAGAAACATCCGATGCGATGAGAAAAATGGAAGCCAGTATCTGTCCCACAAGCTTGAGAGGTGCCCCCAATCCCTTCGCATCATCCCATAGACCAAATATAAAAATGATAACAAGTGCGATCAACAGTGGAGAGAGATCTTTGTTGACCAAATGAAAGACCGGTGTTAATATCACCATGCTCAAGACCAATGCAATGCCACCAGCCAATGGCATAGGCATTAAATGTTTTTTATGGGCGGCGCTCCCTGGAATATCCATCAACCCCACCCGTTTAGCAATCCAGATCGCCAGTGGACTTAATGCTACTGCCACTACTATTCCTCCCAAACTGGCTTTGAATAAATCCACCAACTGAAGAAATGAAACTGCCATACTATTCTACTCAATAATTATTTAGTATTTTTACTGAATTGATAGAATGCAATAGTTTGAGAAATAACCAAGTCCATCGAAAACTCTTTTTCTGCAATTACCCGGCCACGGCTCCCCATCTCGCTTCGGACATTTGGGCTTTGCAGCAAATCCATCAATGCTTTGGTCAACGCGCCAGCATCCCGTACCGGAACCAGCAAACCATTTACCCCATGCTGGACGACCTCCCGGCAACCCGGCACATCGCTCGTGACGATCGGACGACCACAGGCAGCGGCTTCAATCAATGTTTTTGGCAGGCCCTCCCGGTAAGATGGCAGACAAATTATGGCTGCCTGTGCATACACATCCTGCATGTCCTCTTTCCAACCCCACCATTCTATCACACCCTCATTTTGCCATGCGTGTAATTGGGCAGCCTGCACCGAGGCAGGATTATCTTTGTCACTGTCACCAACCAGTGCAAACCGGGCGCGTAGACCTTCAGCCTGCAACCTACGAGCTGCTTCCACGAACTCACCCACGCCTTTGTCCCATAACAAACGGGCTGGCAAGACAACCAAAGGTTTGCCTGACGGTTCAGGTTGGGGAAAAAAGCGCTGGATATCCACCCCTGAACCACGAATCAGCGTCACCTGTTTTGGGTCCACCAATCGACTCTCAAGAAAAGCAGATTTATCATCCGGGTTTTGAAAGATGACCCAGGTATTTTTTAACAACAACCGGTAAGATAGCTTGATAAAACCTCTCAACCAGTGGCGCGCTGCTCCTCCCCCCGTAAAAACATACCCCAGACCGGTCACCGAGTTGACAACAGTACGGATGCCAAGTAGATGACACGCCAACGAACCGAATAAAACACATTTGACCGTGAATTGGTGAACCAGATCGGGCTTTTCCTGCCGGTACAACTTAAGCAGACGGAGAACTGTCTGGATCCCTTCAAACGGATTCAGGCTGCGCCGTTCCAGTGGAAATGGCAGCCAACGAATTCCCAAATCCTGCATACGAAGACCATACGGTCCATCCGGAGAAACCAGAACCACTTCATCGCCGCGATCGCGCAGCGCCAGTGCAAGGGCCAGGCGAAAATTGTAAAGATACCAATCAGTATTTGCAAACATTAATATCTTCATGAAGACTTATCTGTTAGCTTCAAGCCAAGATTGGAACATGAGGACATCCCATAAATGATATTGCCAGTTATGCTTTCCGGCCAGGTGTTCCTGCCATTTTTGGTGAATGGGTGCGGGATTAAGGAAGCCCTCATCCTTTAACCTCTGACCATCCAACAACGCTTCGGCCCAAGCTCGCAATGGACCTCTTAACCAAGCATCAATGGGTACGCCGAACCCTTTTTTTGGTCGCTCTACCATCCATTCGGGAACGTAACGGTAAAGGACTTGCCGCAAAAGCCATTTCCCCTGTCCACTGCGTATCTTCATCTGCAATGGGAGCCGCCAGGCAAATTCCACTATCCGGTGATCGTCCAGGTAAGGGACACGTGATTCCAGGCTGACGCCCATACTGGCCCGGTCCAGCTTAACCAAAATGTCATCCGGCAGGTAACTGACCAGATCCATGTACATCATCCAGGAGGTGAAATCCGGCAGTTGCGCCCAGGCATGCCGACGGGTCAACAGGGTTGGAAGTTCGGCAGCGGCGCGCACGACCTCTGAGGGATTCTTCCAGTGGGAAATCAGGTACAGATAGATGGTTTCAGGGCTTCTGGCTGAGAGAATCTCGGATATTTTGCGCATTTTCTCGCCAGGCTCAGAAACGCGCCAGCGTGGTGGGATGAGCCGATTCGAGAGAAGGCGATCCCAAGCAACCGGCGGAATCCGGCACAATACCGCCGAGCCCATGCTCTGAAAAACACCGGGCATCCAACCGATAGCATTCACGATCTTTAATGCCCAGGAATATCTGTTATAGCCGCCAAAAAGTTCATCGCCGCCATCTCCGGAGAGGCTGACGGTAACGTAATGACGGGCAAGCTCAGAAACCAAAAAAGTGGGAATTTGCGATGAGTCGGAAAACGGTTCATCATACAGGGTTGGCAAGCGTGGGATAACCGCCTGCGCCTCCTGCGGAGTTACGTACAGTTCCGTGTGATCCGTTCCCAAATGACGGGCTACCTCTTTGGCGTATTTGGCTTCGTCATAACCGCTTTCGTGGAAACCGATGGTAAATGTTCGTATGGGGCGGTCGCTCTGAGCCTGCATCAAGGCCACCACTGCAGAAGAGTCAATTCCGCCGGAGAGAAACGCTCCCAGGGGGACATCTGCAATCATCCGCTCGCGGATCGATACGCGCAATAACGCATCCAGTTCCCCGATCGCCTCCTGATCAGATCCTTCAAATGGGTGTGCAACCCCGGATTCGACCACCTGCCGGGCCGACCAATACGGCACGGGTTCGGGGTATTCATCCGGCCGGTTGGTTCCTGTCAGTGTAAGGATCGTGCCGGGCAGGAGTTTGCGAAAGCCGGTATAGATAGTATAAGGAGCGGGAATACAATTATGACGCAGATAGAGCGACAATGCATCCCGGTCGATCCCGGCATGGAATGCCGGATGCGCCTTCAAAGCCTTGAGTTCCGACGCGAAAAGGAAAACGTTTCCGCTCCAACCGTAATACAGTGGCTTGATACCAAGCCGGTCGCGCACCAGGGTGAGGCGATGCTCAAGGCGATCCCACAAGGCAAAGGCGAACATTCCGTTGAAACGCTGCACCGCCTCCTGAATGCCCCACTGGCATATGGACTCCAGCATGACCTCGGTATCGGAATGCCCCCGGAAGGCATGCCCTAAACCGGCCAATTCATTGCGAAGTTGATTAAAATTATACACTTCACCATTAAAAACCATGACATACTGGCCATCGGCAGAAGCCATGGGCTGGTGACCTGTTGGCGAGAGGTCCAGGATAGACAAACGGCGGAATCCCAAGGCAATTCCGTTTTGAGCTTCCATCCATTCGCCGCCATCATCCGGGCCACGATGATGAAGGGTATCCATCATGTGGGCGATGATTGCCTGGAAGGATGAATTATCCTTATCTTTGGAAATGTCTAAGAAACCGGTTATTCCACACATATACTATCCGGAGAATCTTACCACTTTCTTTTGTTTATCGGGCTTATGGCTATCTGGAAATGGCCGCAGCAAGGAAGGAAATTGTATTAGCTGGTCAAAGGCATGAGGCTTTCATACAATTTTTCATATTGCCGGGTAACATCAGCCTGCTGAAAATTTAACTGGATACGCCGGCGTGCTGCCGCGCCCAACGCCTTCCGCCCCTCAATACCCAGCGAGATCATTTTCTGCCAGCCTTCGGCCAGTGCCTGCGGATCCTTGGGTGCTACTACAATGCCCGTTTTTTCCACAAGATAGGCCGAATCGCCAATATCTGTGACGACACAGGGGATTCCGCAGGACATGGCTTCAGCAATTGTGTTAGGGAATCCTTCTCCGTATGATGACAATGTAGCAATATCCACGGCGGCCATCAGGTCAGGCATATCATCCCGCTGTCCAAGTAAGTGGAGCCTTCCACGAAGTTCATTACTTTCAAGGTATTTTATAAAAAAGGGATTCGACGAATCCACTTCATTCCCTGCCAAGACAAAATGAACATCAGGCATCTTTGCAGCAAGAAGGCCGGAAGCCAGCATAAAATTCTCATGATCTTTCATCGGATCAAAGCGGGCAATCAGGCTGATAAGCAGGGCGCCTGACGCAAGCCCAAGCTCGTTACGGAGAGCCAAGCGAGCAGACAGATTGGGCCGGAATTGGTCGGTATCGATACCATTAGGGATATAAACCCAGCGGCGTGGATGGTACCCGAGATGCTCATGGAAAGCCTGCCCGGCTTTGGAGTTGACTATAACCGCCTGCAGCCGGCCTGAGAACTGGATGCATGCTCTTAATACCAGGCTGGACAATCGACGATAATGGGACATATCCATATTGGATGTACGAATATTCCAGAGGACAGGCACACCTACTATTCCGGCAGCCAGCAGTCCCAGCAGGTCAGCATGATAAAGCCAGGTCTGAACCAAATCCGGGGATTCACGGCGCAGCAATCCGGCCAGCCTGAACAAGCTGCCAAGATCGGGATGCCCTGATCGCATTTCCAAGGAAGTGACTGGTAGCCCCAGCGCCTGGATTTTTTCTCCCACCTTCCCGGGAGGAATAAGACTGACCACCTGGTTTTCGAAACGGGCCGTGTCCATATTCTTCAATAAATGGAAAAGCACCATCTCCGCACCACCGACGTCGAGGCTGGTAATTACATGCAGGATTTTTATCCGTTTATTGCTCATGGGATAATAAGCAGGATTGGAAAACACGCAGGTATTCTTTTACAGATTTTTCAACTGTGAACGCCTGGGCTCGCTGCCTGAGCAATGCACGGTCGGGAGGTGTTTGTAACGTTTCCAGCATCGCCGCAGCCAGGGCTTCTGCATCTCCGACCGGCACCAGTCTGCCGAAACGCCCACCCTCGAGGATTTCCCCGACACCGCCCCTGCAATCGGTCGAGACCACGGGCGTCCCGCACGCCAAGGCTTCTACGAGGACATTCCCAAAACCCTCCCACTTTGACGACAGCACAAGCAGGCGGCCACGCGCCATGTATGCATAAGGGTTTTGAACAAAACCGGGCATCTGAACATTTTCTGTCAGGCCCAGTTGTCTTACCAGGGCTTCCAGGCGAGGGCGCTCCCGGCCCTCCCCCAGGATGAGCAAGTGCGCCGGTTGTTTCCGGCACAAAAGAGAAAAAGCACGCAGGAGGGTAGGATAATCTTTCGCAACAGCCAGCCGTCCAACCGCCAGGATCAGCGGTAGGTTGTCAGATGCAAACCAGGGATGGGAAATAGGTGTGCGAGCTGCTTGTTCCAATCCGGGAAATACTACCGGGTTGTAAACCACGTGCGCTTTTTGAGGCGGCATCCCGGTGGTTTTAATCAAATCCTCTGCCACAGCCCGGGATACACAAATCGTCGCGTCAGCATAATGAAAGAACAAGCGGGAAAGGTCTTTTATCAACCTGTTACGGAAGGATGGCTCGGCAGCCAGGCTGGTGGAAAGCACGGTGTGTAAAGAGATGACCAACGGCATTTGCACTCGCGCAAGCCTGACGGCCCATACCGCAATCAGGCTGGTATGGGCCTGGATACTGTAAAGAAGATCAGGGCGCTGTGTACGCAGGTAGCGCACCAGTGGGAATAGCGACAAGAGTACTCTTTTCCCTTTTAAGTCGATAATGATTACTTGCGGGGGAACTTCGGATAGAAGCATCCCAGAGTTGTTTGCAACCAGGAGATCAATTTGAACACCCTGTTGAATTAATCCTTTGACCAGGTTGAGCATCATGCGTTCCGCGCCGCCTAGGGCGAGGGACTGGATAAAGACGGCAATTTTTTTACCAGCCATATTGGGCGACACTTGATCCATGGAGCCGGCTGCCCGTGAAAGATCAACTTTAGGAATGTTAGAAGATATCTTCATTTGCGGTTTTGCTGGATTAATTGCGAATGGATTTTTGTAGAAACCATTTCAGGGAATTTGCGGACAAAGGCGACATACCAATGCGGTTCTATTTCAAAAATATGCCGGAGCGCTTTTCTCCAACCCAGTTGGAGGGGGGGGTATAGGGTAAGTTTGGCAGCAATCAAGGCTACATTGGTCTGCAAGCTTCGAAAACCCGGATCCGAAGAGTGACTTTCAGAGAATGTCTGCCACACTCGCAAGTAGGTGTCGGCAGCCTCTGCACGCTTCCACCGCATGGAGGGTTTACCGCGCAGCGCACCTGAAACCTGCCGAACCTGTTCATATGAAATCGCCAACCCGGGAAAACGCTTCTGAATGTTGGTTAGGATGACACCAGATTTTCTATCTGCATTATTTTTAAAATAACTTGTTACACTGGCCGAATGAATTCGATAAATATACAACGGTTCAGCAAAATTGATTGCATGAGCATGCTCCAGTAAACGTATTGAGAAATCAAAATCATAGGATTGTTCCATGGTGCCCCTGTATTGCAAACCATTTTCATTAATAACCGAATGGCGAAACATAGCCGTTGCCTGTATAAAAGGGCTGGAAAAGATACTGGCCCAATGAATTGCCAGATCATCCAAAGGAGCAGACAGTATGCCGATGTTCTTACCTCGTTCATCGACCATCTGTGCCGCGCTCCCGACAACATCAATCCCGGGATGCTCTTCCAGGAAAGAAGCCTGTTTCTCGAAACGTTCCGGCAGGCTGATATCATCTGCATCCATGCGCGTAATATATTTACCGCGCGCCAGCGGTAACGCGTTATTTAGCGCGGCGATGATACCCTGGTTTTGTGAATGCAGCAGAACTATCACACGCTTGTCAGCCTGGCGGAAAGATTCCAATACCGCTGCGGATTCGTCAGTTGAGCCATCGTCTATCGCGATCAATTCAAAATCAGCCAGAGTCTGGCCAAGGATGCTTTCGACTGCCTCCTGCAGGTATTTTTCGCTGTTATAGACAGGCATGATGACACTGATCAGCGGTTGTGAGGCATTATCCATTTGCCGTTCTCCAATCAATCATCCAAGCCGCTCCCTGAAGACAGGCTGGCAGGGTCCATGTAAATCGATCATGGAATGGCAAAGCTACCGTGGTTTCAGGCATTGCGGGTCTTCCTTTGGCCGGGATGAGTCAGACGGTAGAAAATTAGGGAAAAAAATTTTAGAGGCCATTCCCAATTAGAACGGATACCCGTGCACATGTAAACCCAGACTCTTTTTAGCTTCCCCCTGCGAAGAAGAAAAATTGCCATATTCAAGGTATCTCGTGTCCTCAGTTTTTGGAAGTATTGCCTGGCCCTCTCTGGCATCCCAGCTTTACTTAGAAAACAATCCGTCATTTTCAGATGCTCTTGTACGATTTCTGAAAAGAAGGCGCCATTCCAATTAAACGTTAGCGCCCCGGCATGTCGTCGATATTGATATATGATGCGGTCTGTCCTTGCATAGATAATTCCGGCAAGCGCCAGGCGAATCATGAATTCCCTGTCGCCGGATAGGCGATAATCGGGCTCGAAAGCACCAATTCTCTCAAAAAGGCTGCGAAGGAAAAACCAGGCATTTAAAGCCGGGGGGCCCAGAACTGCCTGCTCCAATAAATTATCCCGGCTGGATGGGACAATCTCTGAAAGAGTCTCAAACTTTCCAGCACCGTCCGTGCAGAAAACTTCTGCCTTGCCGGCCACGGCGTCGACCGCTGGATCAGCAAATAGCGCCACGACTTCCTTAAGCACTTCCGGAGCATACAGATCATCGGTATTAAGAATGCCGATGATCTCACCCTGCGCCAGTTTGAGCCCTTTATTGAGTGCATCATACATGCCATGGTCCGGCTCGCTGACCACTTTCAGGTAAGGATATTGCGCAAGCAAATCCAATGTGCCATCCGTGGAACCGCCATCAATGATGATGTGTTCGATGGGTGAATAATTCTGTTTCAAGACGCTTTCAATCGCCTGGCCGATCATGTCGGCCCGGTTGAAAGAGGGGGTGATAATCGAGATTAAAGGCTGGTTTTGGGTCAAAGTTTGCTCCATTCCAGCCAGTCTGATCTTACTTCTGTATACCAGTTCAGAAAACTATCGACCTGCAATTCCAGACTAAAATGGCGCCTGGCATATTCTGCGGCAGCGCTGCCCATGGTCTTGCGTAGATTTTCATCACCTAACAGACGTTGGATTGCCTCGGCCATCGCAGCGACATCTGATATCGGCACAAGGCAACCGGTAACTCCATCTGTGATTTGCTCTATGTTTCCACCGACTTTTGTGGCAACAACAGGTGTGCCGCAGGCCATTGCTTCTATAACAGCCTTGCCAAAAGATTCAGCCAGGGCAGGTGAAACATATATATCCGCAGCCTGGTAATACAACGCCATGCAGTCCGGATCCCGTTCAAACAAACGATATTGGGCATGCAGACCGTTTGTTATTGTTTCCTGCGAGCTTTTCAATTCCCCAAGGCAAATGAGCATCAAATCCCCGAAATTAAGGTTGGCCAATTGTATTAAGGCCGCTTCCAATTGATCGAAACTCCTCCAACGACTGTATCTACCACCGTTGGCAGCATACAGCACCACCTTCAAATGTTGAGGAATGCCAAGCTGTTCCCTGGCCGACCGCTTGTCTCCGGGATGAAAGATATTTAGGGCAATACCGTTGGGAATGACCTGGCATGAAACTCCCTGAAGCATGGATTCTTGTACCTTCTGCGCAAGCCATTGGGATACCGTCACAATATACAAGCGGCTTTTGGAATAAATTCCGCGTTTACGTTCCCAATTATAACTGGTGGCATCCCTGCTTATGGCGGGATAGATGGTCAGGTCCGGGCATTGCCCACAACCGATCTTCCAGCGTTCACAATTAAAAGAATGGGCGCAGTGTCCGCTCAACAACCAGGCATCATGCAAATTCAGGATTAACGGCGCTTGTGCACTGAGCCAGGGCAATAGCCGCAGATCGAAATAATTAGCGTGTAAATTGTGGCAGTGGACAATTTCCGGGTACTGGGGGGGCAAATCCAACAAATCCCTGGTCCCTGGCCAGTTAAAATTCTCGCGGCCCAGCTTGGATTCGACCCACTGCTTTCCAAGAGGTACCATTCCCATACCCCACGCCAGTTTCGCAGTGAAGGAAAACGGACCCGAAGCGATCTGCTCGCTTATTTTCCGCCAGAAGCGTGTCCATCCTGGAAGATATTGTTTGTTGGGAATCAAGAACACATCAGGATCGTATGTCAATTTCCTCCCTACTGCGAGCCAGGAAGGATGGCCCCGGTTTCGATAGGATTGGAAGAGATTCCAAGTAGCTCCTTCAGCACCGCCACCCCGGTCGGTCGTGTTTACCTGCAAAATTCTCATGTTCACTTTTCCTAATTAAAAAGACAATGCTTTTTGAAGTCTATTGCGAAACTCCTTGCCGTCCCAATCTCTGATTAATATTCGCGGAAGCGCTAGAATATTCACGTTATTGTTAACAGTTCGTTGTATATTGTCACAAGCAATATCAAAACCAGCTTCTCTTACACAGTCAATCGTGCTGTTGTCTACAGCCAATTTCCCGCCATAGGGATACGCAAAACTGGATATCTCTCTTCCAAGCATCTGCTCAAGTTTAAATTTGCTGCCGGTGATCTCAGTTTGTTGTATTTCGATGGGTTGCTGGGCCAACATAAGATGGTTGGCAGAATGAGAACCGATTTCAACCAGACCCGAATGCGAGATTCTCAGCAATTCAGGAACATTCATGACACGACGTTCCGGTCGTTCGGTGGAAGATCCACCTGACCAATCAAGTAGTTGTTGAAGGACCGCTTGACGTTCTGCCAAAGTCATTGGGCGGAGAAGACGGTGCAAATCGTCGTAACATCTATGTCTGGGGGATGGATACTCTCCCATTGTAACGTTCCAAGAGGTTCGCTGCGCTGGATAATTTTCAAGAACCCATTCCCATGTCTTTTCGCCTAAACGAAGTTGCAGGATGGGAGGTAAAGTCTCCGTTTGAAGCAGGATACTTTCAAGTACATCTGATGTCATTTCAACCTGTTTTCCCACATATTCACTTATGGCAAACACAGTAGCGGGAATATGAAAATCCTCCAAGATGGGAAAAGCATTCTGCAAATTATCAAGGTAGCCATCATCAAATGTAACAACCAGTCCTCTGTGAGGAATTTTCCTGGATTGAATTAATAATTTCAAGTCTTGCAAACTCATGTATTCATAATATTTACGGACAACCTGCATTTGTTCTGCAAAGTGCTGAGGAGTTACACAAAGCAACTGGGGATCTGGCTCAAAGTTTGCAATACGGTGATAGAGCAGAATAAGAACGCGATCCTTAAGGATATTGCGTAACCCATGAACAAGGAGCTTTACGTTTTTCGTAATATATGAGTTATTTATCATTGGCCGTTTTCACAGCACGCACTTTGATTATGACATGATAGTCATGTCTTGGTAATCCATTTTCAAATTACTCAGTTCTCGGTAGCCAAACCATATAATATCCTTTGTCTGATAGGTGGCTGGTTTATCCGCCTCAGCTACAGCCTGTAAAGGGAGTCCAACAGGGGTACTATCGGCTTTTTTCATTTACGATTCTTCTGGATAGTCAACGAAACCATCTTGGTGGAAATCATCCCCGGAAATCTACTAATGAATAATAGGAACCATCTGGGTTCAATTTCAAAAATACGTCGTAGCGCTTTTCGCCAGCCTCTTTGAAAAGGTGGATATAGAATCAGTTTGGCAGCGATCAGCACCACACTGGTCTGCAGACTGTAAAAACCCGGATCCGAAGAGTGACTTTCAGAGAATGTCTGCCACACTCGCAAGTAGGTGTCGGCAGCCTCTGCACGCTTCCACCGCATGGAGGGTTTACCGAAAATTGCACCAGTAACTTGCTGAACTTGATCATTTGAAATCGCTACGCCAGGGAACTGTTTCTGAATATTAGCAATTACGATATCAGACGTTCTATCAACATTACCTCTACTAGACTGGCCTGTAATACTTGACGAACGAACTCTATAGATATATAACTCTTCGGCAATATTGGCCCCTCGTGCATGTTCCAAGAAACGAATCGAAAAATCTAAATCTTCCGATTGATCCTTGCTGCCCCTGTATCGCAAGTCGTGCTCGATAATTACTGAACGGCGATACATGATCGTCGGTTGCTTAAATGAACTGGAAAAAGTGCTCACCCAACGGATTGCCATTTCGTCGAGCGGGGCGGAGAGCACGCCAATTTTCCGACCTCGCTCATTAACCAACAGCATCGCAGTTCCAAGAATATCAATATCGGGGTGTTTTTCAAGAAAGGCAACTTGTTTCTCAAAACGTTCCGGCAGGCTGACATCATCTGCATCCATGCGTGCAATATATTTACCGCGCGCCAGCGCCAGCCCGGTATTGAGTGCGGCAACGACGCCCCGGTTTTGCGAATATCGTTCAAAAATTACCCGCGGGTCATTTTTTTGGAAAGATTCCAGTATCGTCGCGGACTCGTCTGTTGAGCCATCATCTATGGCGATCAATTCAAAATCAGTAAGAGTCTGACCGAGAATGCTTGCAACAGCCTCGTGCAGGTATTTTTCGCTGTTGTATACAGGCAGGATTACACTAACCAATGGATCCTTACTCATCTCCATACTCCAATCGATGACATAACCTGCTGATGCAGAACTTTACAATGATTTTTCTACACTAGCCTAAGTTTTGTGCAATCAGTGGTCGAACCATAAAAAGTAGCTAAAAAAAGTAATATTTTTGAACCTTACCAACTGAATCCGGATAAAGTAAGCTCGAGGTCATTTCAGAAACCACGACGAGGTCATTTCAGAAACCACGAGGAATGGCCATGAGCAACGAAGAAACATCGGTACAACGGACACAACACGCCTTTCTGGTTGCCTGGGGCTGGTTTGCAGGGGAAACTAGCCTGATCGAGAAGTTTCAGGCGCTGGCCTTGAAGCAGAAGACCCGTACCCACAGCCCGCAGAGCAAAGTGTTGGAGTTTATAGTTGGCACCCTGGCCGGGATGCAGCACTTGCAAGAGTTGAGTCTCTCTGCGCATCCGCTGGATTGCGATTGCGTGGTGGCGCAGGCCTGGGGACAGTCGGGCTGGGCAGACTACAGCGGTGTAAGTCGGACGTTGAGTGCATTGAGCTGGCCAGAAGTGCAGGCGATCGTGACGGTTCTGGAAGAAGTCAGCCAACCTTATTTGCAAGCCGAACTACAAAGATTGCGCTTATCGGGCAAACGGCTGCGGATCGATGGTGACCTGACCGGGCTGCCGGTGTCCAACACCAGCCGGACATATCCAAATGCTGCTTATGGGCACATGGACGATGAGATCCGGCTGGGATACCAGGCCGGAGTGGTGAGCCTGGTCAGCCCAACCTATGGGCGGATATGGCTGTCCGCAACTCATCATCCGGGCGATACGGTTTCCAGTACCCAGGCGGAAGCACTGGTGTTGGAGGCAGAACGTCGCCTCGGAAAGCGGCCAAAACGACGGACGGAACTGCTGTGTAAGCGCATCGATGATCTTGAACCGCACCTGATGCAAATCCAGGAACGGGTGGAGACGCAGCAAAAAGCCATTCAGCATGCCCAAGCGCGTCAGGACGAGGCCCAGAAACAGATCCAAGATCAACAAATCCGGGTGGATATCTTGGAGAAGCATTACCAGGCCCGCAGGCGAGAAGAACGTCCTACCAGCCAATTGGCCATGGCTCGCCAGCGCTTCCAGATGCTTGCTCGCCGGTTGAAACGTCGGGAAACTGCCCAGCTTTCGGTCAACCAGCGCTTGGCGAAGACCCAGGCTCAGTGGAAAAAAGAGCTGGCCGAACGGGCCTCCTTAATGGAGCGCTTGAAACGCTTCGAACAGGACAATGCCGCTAACCCTGATCCAGTGGAGGCAGAGTTCCGCCTGGACGCTGGTTTTGGCTCCTATCAGAATGCCGCTCTGCTGGCTGAGATGGGCTATGAAGTTTACACAAAATCACCCAGCCAACAGTTGACTGACTCTCTCAAGCGCCAGCTGAATGCTACAACGACTTACACTCGGGTGGGTGCCAATGCTGAAATGGTTGTTTGGCCACAGAGGTCGCTCACGAATTGTCCCTATCCTTTCGATGTTGCCCTGGAACGCTTTTACACCGGCTCCACGCTCAAGCACTCCACCTTGCTTCATTACGGCTCCGACCTGGTCACTCAAGACCTGCCCGCCTGGTTCAACCACTACAATGGCAGGCAGATTATCGAAGCTGGGATCAAGGAAGGCAAACAGGTCTTTTATCTGCACAAGATCAAGGTGCGCTCTGAGCCTGCCATCTATCTTCAGGAATGCTGCGTGCTCTTTGCCGCCAACTTTATCCGTTGGGCTTCTCACTGGCTGGCCGAGCAGGCCCAACCAGTGAAGCATGCCCTGGATGTGCGCAAGTTGAGCATCAAGCGCCAGGTGCAGGTTGCTGCTCATGTTTCTGCACAGGTGATCCGGAATTCAGAAGGTCGATTATTAAGGTTCAGTTCGAACAGTGCCTTTGCAGGCAAGGTGCTCCAAATACCCGGCGGCCGTCTTTGACCGTTGGATGGGCCAAAATCTTCCTTTTTTGTGCCACTTTTTATCAAACTGCATT
>JBEKEB010000049.1:0-22250 GCA_050014055.1 Anaerolineales bacterium
CCATGGCCCGCCAGGGCAAACTCGACCCGGTCATCGGGCGCGATGAGGAGATCCGTCGTACGATACAGATCCTGTCCCGCCGCACCAAGAACAACCCGGCGTTAATCGGCGAACCGGGCGTCGGCAAGACCGCCATCGTCGAGGGACTGGCTCAGCGCATCATTAACGGCGACGTACCCGAGGGGCTCAAACACAAACGTCTGGTCCAGCTGGATATGGGCGCTTTGGTGGCAGGCGCCAAGTACCGCGGTGAATTCGAAGAGCGCTTAAAAGCCGTATTAAAAGAGATAACCGATTCTGATGGAGAAATCATCCTGTTCCTGGATGAAATGCACACGGTCGTTGGCGCCGGTGCCGCCGAGGGCGCCATGGATGCAAGTAACATGCTGAAACCCATGCTGGCGCGCGGCGAACTGCACCTGATTGGCGCGACCACACTGAACGAGTATCACAAATATATTGAGAAAGATCCCGCCCTGGAGCGCCGTTTCCAACCGGTGGTGGTGGAAGAGCCGTCCGTGGAAGATACGATCAGCATCCTGCGCGGCCTCAAGGAACGCTACGAAGTCCACCACGGTGTGCGCATCACCGATGCTGCGGTGCTGGCGGCCGCAACGCTTTCACAGCGCTACATCAGCGATCGCTTCCTGCCCGACAAAGCCATCGACCTGATCGACGAGGCGGCTGCCCGGTTGCGCACCGAGATAGATTCCAAGCCGCAGGCGCTGGACGAGGTTGATCGGCAGGTCATGCAGCTCGAGATCGAACGCCAGGCGTTGAAAAAAGAGCGCGACAAGGCTTCCAAGGAACGGCTTGAGAACATCGAAAAAGAACTGGCCGATCTTAAGGAAAAATCGCACGAGCTCCAGGCGCGCTGGCAGACCGAAAAACAGGCCATCGCCGGACTGCGTACTACCAAAGAGAAGATCGAACAAACCCGTCAGGAGATCGAACGGGCCGAACGGCAGGCTGAATTGGAGAAAGTGGCCCGCCTGCGCTATGGGACCCTGCCCGAATTGGAAAAGAAACTGGCCAGTGGGGAACGTCGCATGAAAGAACTGCAAACCCAGGGAGGCACATTGTTAAAGGAAGAAGTGGATGCCGAGGAGATCGCCCAGATCGTCTCCCGTTGGACCCACATCCCGGTCTCAAAGTTGATGGAAGGCGAAACCCAGAAGCTCCTGCACATGGAAGACCGGTTGCGCCAAAGGGTGGTCGGACAGGAGGATGCCCTTCAGGCCGTCTCGAACGCCCTGCGCCGGGCCCGGGCAGGCCTGCAAAACCCGAACCGGCCACTGGGTTCCTTCATCTTCCTGGGGCCTACCGGTGTGGGCAAAACCGAACTTGCGCGTGCCCTGGCTGAGTTCATGTTCGACGATGAACGTGCCATGATCCGCATCGATATGAGCGAATACCAGGAAAAACATACCGTCAGCCGCCTGATCGGTGCCCCTCCGGGATATGTGGGCTACGAGGAAGGCGGCCAGTTGACCGAATCGGTGCGCCGCCGCCCATACAGCGTGGTTCTGTTCGATGAGATCGAAAAGGCTCACCCGGACATATTTAACGTGCTGTTGCAATTGCTGGATGATGGCCGCTTGACAGATGGACAGGGCCGCACGGTGGATTTCCGCAATACGCTGGTGATCATGACCTCCAACCTTGGCAGTGAGCTGTATCTGGGTGGAAAAGCAGCCAATGTAACGCGCGACGCGATCACGCAAGTCTTGCAGGTGCATTTCCGCCCGGAGTTCCTGAACCGCATCGACGAGATCATCATCTTCCATTCACTCAGCCGCGCCGACCTGGTCCAGGTTGTGGAGATCCAGCTCCGGCATGTTTCGGCACTGCTGGCGGCGCGCGGCTACCAACTGGTCATCAGCCCGGAAGCACGCACCTATCTGGCCGAGGTAGGCTACGATGCCGATTACGGTGCCCGCCCGCTCAAACGGGCCATCCAGCGCGAATTGCAAGACCCGCTGGCGGTCAAGATCCTGGCTGGAGAGTTCCATGAAGGCGAGACCATCCGCGTGAACCGCGGAAAGGAACAACTGGATTTCATTACACTGGCACCGGACAGCCGTGTGACTCCATAATGCCGACGGGCAAAAATTATGGCTGAAATCGAACAACCATTAAAGAAATCTCCCCAGATACGCCCCTGGCGCTATATACCCACCCTGATCATAGTGGGATTGGCAGTTTATCTGCTCCTGCCGCAAATCGCCACCCTGAAAAATTCCTGGTTGGTCGTCCAACATATGATCTGGTGGGCAGTGGCCCTGGCGGTCGTTTCGCAGGTGTTAAGTTATCTCGGCGCCGGCTACATGCTGCACGCCATTCTGGATATCGAACACCAAAAGTTGCCAATCTGGAAAGGCGCCTTGATCACCATGGGTTCCGTCAGCATCGGGCTGGTGGCCGGGGGCTGGGTGGGTGGAGCAGCCGCCACATATGGCTGGATCCATAAGGAAAATCACGACGGGAATACCGCCGCCATGGCCGGGACACTGCCGGCGTTGTTGGATAATGTTGCCCTGGTGGTGATGACACTTGTCGGGGTTATCTACCTGCTGGTGGTGCACGACCTGGGCAATACGCAGTTGATCGAATTTGGCATCATCCTGCTGGCATTGTTAATGGTGGCTGCCGGCGGAGTGGTGGTCCTTCGTTTTCCAGAAACGGCCATCCGGCTGGTCGTATGGCTGGCGGGGCGTTGGTCGGCAATGCGCCATAAACCGTTCACGCCTGAACCCACCATTGCGATGGTGAAACAATTCGTAGCCACCTGGCATTCCTTGCGCAAGGGCAATTGGGAGCGTCCCATGCTCGGCGCCGTCGCAAACCTCGCCTTTGACATGCTGACCGTATATTTCCTTTTCATCGCGGCCGGCCACAGTGTCAGTGTCGGAATCTTGATTGCCGGATACGGCCTGCCGTTCATTCTGGGGAAAATGGCCTTCATGCTCCCGGGCGGGGTCGGGGTGATCGAGGCAGGTATGGTGGCGATTTACGATAGCCTCAAGGTGCCAAATGCGGTCAGCGTGGTGGTTATCCTGGGATACCGGCTGTTCTCGTTCTGGCTGCCGACCTTGCTGGGGTTCGTGGCAGCCGCCTATTTGAGCGGTAATTTGCCCGGCCGCAAAACAAAACAATCATGAGACCATCCTGCCAGCGAAAAGCCAGTTGATCGTAATGGAGAGATAAGATGCCACAAACGCCTCATATCGAAAAACATTTTACCGGTTCTGAAGTTGTCAGGGATATTGTGATTGGGATGTCGGATGGGCTGACTGTGCCCTTCGCACTCGCAGCTGGACTTTCCGGGATTGCCCACTCGACTGCCATCGTCATCACCGGAGGACTGGCCGAGATCGCAGCCGGGTCAATTGCCATGGGGCTGGGTGGCTATCTCGCTGCCAGGAGTGATGTCGAACACTATGCCAGCGAACGGGAGACCGAACGGCGCGAAGTGGAAGTTATCCCTGCCAAGGAAAAAGAGGAGGTGGAACAGGTGCTGTTAGCCTATGGGCTCGAAAAAGAGCAGAGCAAACTCGTAGCCAATGCGTTGAGTAAGCGCCCCGAGGCATGGATTGATTTTATGATGCGCTTTGAGTTGGGACTCGAAAAACCCGATCCAAATCGCGCACTCCGGAGCGCTCTTACCATTGGCTTATCCTACATTATCGGTGGGTTGATTCCGCTGACCCCCTATATGCTGATTTCCAATGCAGGGTCAGCCCTCATGTTCTCAGTCATTTTTACGCTTTTGGCGTTACTGATCTTTGGGTATGTCAAAGGCCGTTTCACCGGTGGGCGACCCATTCGCAGCGCGCTGCAGACTGCGTTGATCGGCGGATTGGCTGCGGCCGCGGCTTTTGGCCTTGCCAAGTTAATTTCAAAATAAGCAGGCAACTATGTCTCAAATTGACGAATTCCTTGATCTTTTCCCTCAGGATGTGCAGGCTACTGTACGCATGGTTTGGAACGCCCTTGGATTGGACGAGCAGAACCGCTTCCTTTCTTTGATCTCAGCCATCCCCACCGATGCGGGCTTGATCAAAGGCCTGATCAAGCTCTCCACTTCACAAGTTCGCCAGACCTTTGGCCACAAACACGCTGTCGCGATCCTGGGGCCCGCAAACGTGGGCAAGTCCACGCTTTATAACCAGTTGGTTAGCAAGAAGCAGGACAACACCAAGGTTGGTCCCCTGCCAGGTACCACCCGGGAAACCCGCCAAGCGGATGCCGGCCTTTTTACCGTGGTGGATACCCCCGGCACGGATGCAGTCGGCAGCCTTGGTGAGCATGAGCATGCCCTAGCCCTGCAGGCAGCTGAAGAAGCTGATTTCCTGGTGCTGGTCTTTGATGCCATCCAAGGGGTCAAGCGCACCGAACAGGAACTCTTCCGCGAGCTGGCTGCCCTGAAGAAGCCCTTTATCGTGGTATTGAATAAGATCGACCTAGTGAACAGGAAAGACCTCACCAGCGTCGTATCTCAGGCAGCTGCCAATCTGGGCTTGAAATCGGAGCAAGTCATTCCAGTGGTGGCCAGGGACGGCAAGAACCTCTCCCGTGTTCTCCTGGCCATCGCGGCTAGCGAGCCTGAGATGGTCGCTGCGCTGGGTCAGGCGCTGCCTGAGTATCGCTGGCAGTTCGCCTGGCACTCGATCGTGCGCGCCGCCTCCATCTCGGCTGCCATTGCGTTGGCGCCCTTGCCGGTGATTGATTTTATTCCACTGGTGATAACCCAATCGATCATGGTGCTCGGCATCGCCCGCATCTATAACTACCGCATCACCCCGCAGCGCGCCACGGAACTGGTCACCACCTTTGGATTGGGGTTCCTGGCCCGCACGGTTTTCCAGGAACTTGCCAAACTGGAAGGGATTCCGGGATGGTTACTTTCAGCGGCCATAGCCTCATCCACAACCGTGGTGATGGGTTATGCCGCCATTCAGTGGTTCGAAAAAGGGCAAAAGCTGTCCTCCGAGACCCTCAAGAAGCTCACCCGGGTACTGACCGCCTCCATGCTGGATACGCTGAAAAGTCTGGGCAAACGCAAGCCCAGCCGGAAGGAACTGGAAGCACGCATCAGCGGGTCGCTACAGGAATCTCCATTAGCCGAAAGCCCAAAACCGCTTGACGACCAAACCGAGGGAGTGGAGACCCGATCAGTGGGATAGTAACGATTTAAATCGTAACTACGATCTTTGGCGAAGGTATTGCTTCTTTTATACCAGGTAGTTATTCAACTCAATTTCAAGAATGTCAGTTAATCCAAAAAAGGAAAAGGAAAAATATATGAAAAAGCAAATTGGTTTGTGGATCGACCACCGGGAAGCAACCATCGTCATTCTCTCGGACGGTGGCGAAGAGATCAAGCATATCCTTTCAAACAGCGGAAAACGTAGCCACTATTCCGGCAGTTCGCACGGCAAAACTCCGGAAGGTTTAAAGGAAGTCACATCGGAAGATCAACGGGACAGAAAATTTGGAAATAATCTCACCAAATTTTACGATGAGATTATTGCGAATATACGGGATGCCGATACCATCCAGATATTTGGGCCGGGGGAAGCCAAAGGCGAGCTGGAAAAACGGATCGAGCACGAAGGCCTCAAAGGACACATTCTCGCCATTGAAACCACTGACAAACTCAGCGATCACCAGATTTCCGCGAAAGTGCGCGAGCGCTTTCCTGGCTAGAAATAAGACCGCAAAAATATCAGGATACCGCCAGGCGTGGCGGTATCCTGATTGATATCTCCGCATGAGTGGCGGCGGGTGACCATTCCTCCCCACCTTTACAAGGCAACCGCCGTGCTTAGCGAAGCCTGCTTGACTTCTTCGGCCGTGACCTCGCGCTCCAGCTGGTCAGACAGGTAGATGGCCTCCGAGATCAGCATGGTATTCAGGGCCAGTTCGGCGGTCGGCAGCAGCTCGAGGCGACCTTGCAACGCGAGCGCCCAGTGCTGCTGCGGGCTGGCGCCGAGGTCGGTTTTTGTACGCAAGTCATGGGTGCGGCGGGCAAACGACTCCAGGTCGACGGTGGTGTCCAGGTCCAGGTCGCCCTGGCTCTGGAAGAAGCCGAAGGGTTCCAGGCGCAGGCCGCCCTTCTGCCCCACCAGGCTGCTGCCTTCCAGCCCGCCCAGGTGAATGGCCCAGGCTTCAATAATATCCAGCGTGATCCCATCGGCAAGTTTAACGAAGCCCAGCCCGAGCTCCTCCACATCGTAGCCGCTGGTTTCCCGGCGCACCGCATCCATCCCGGTTTCCTGGTAGATTTTGCCTGAAACGCGCAGGACCAGCGGGTTGCCCAGCAGGTACAGCAGACTTGCAATGTGATAGACCCCCACATCGTACAGTGCCCCACCGCCAGAATTATGTTTCTGGACGAAAGGCGGGCTTCCGTAGCCATCCACATAAGGACGCCCGCGCCTTCGGAAACCGACCGAGCGGGCGTGATACAGCCGGCCGAGCAGACCCTGATCGATCAGGAATTTGGCGGCTTTGGTTTCTTTCGAGAAAAGGGTGCTGAGCTGGATGGAAAGTTTCAATCCCTGCGCCTGGGCAGTCTGGAACATGATCTCGGCATCATGATAGGAACCTGCCATGGGCTTTTCGCAATAGACGTGTTTACCGGCCTGCAGGGCTGCTACGCTGACAGGCATGTGCAGGTTGTTATGAAGGCAGACATCCACCGCCTGGATTTCCGGGCGGGCCAGCAGGTCGTGGAAGTCGGCGTAGCTGTCGCGGATGCCGTAGCGTCCAGCCACGCTGCGGGCATGCGCCTCGTTCACATCCGCGATGGCGACCACTTCGACTTCCGGAATGACCTGGTAATTATCCAGATGGACCTGTCCGATCTGGCCCACACCGATCACGCCTATGCGCAGTTTATTATCCATGCATAACTCCTTTTAATAGAAATGATTCTCAATAATACATGCAGGTTGGGTGTCCCTTTCCCGGTTATTTTTCGTAGTGCTCCCATTATATTGCATCAAACCGGCTGGCCAGGGCGACCTGATAAAACAACCAAAACCTCTTGACAAATCCATCCGGACTTGGTACGATGTTATCGTTATCGGGAACGATAACATCCTTTGAAAAAGCCAATCTAGATGAATACCAACAAGCGCGCCACCATAAAAAAAGTCGCCAAAGCGGCTGGCGTTTCCACGCAAACCGTCTCCAGGGTCATCAACGACCGCCCGGATGTTTCTCCGGAAACACGCCAGCGCATCCAGCAGGTCATCGTGGAAATGGATTACCAGCCCAGCGCCCTGGCACGCAGTCTGATCCAGCAGCGTAGTTACACCCTGGGGGTTGTCACGGCAGGCTTGAAGTTCAACGGCCCTTCCCGCACACTGAATGGCATCGCCAACAAGGCCGAGGAATTGGGTTATGCCCTGCTGCTGGAGGAAATACTCCAATTTGACACGGATGCCATAAAACCGCTCCTTCAAAACCTGCTGGCCCGCCACGTGGATGGGATCGTCTGGGCAGTCCCTGAAGTGGGCGACAACCGCCGCTGGGTGGGCGAAATCCTGATTGACGTATCCGTGCCGGTGGTTTTTTTGACGATGCAGCCCAGGCCGGGCGTATCAACGGTGGCGGTTGACAACTATGCCGGCGGAAGCCTGGCAACCCGGCACTTGCTCGAGCAGGGCTGCCGCCGGGTCGGGCATATTTCCGGTCCGCTGGATTGGTGGGAAGCCCGCCAGCGCAAGCAGGCCTGGCAGGATACTTTGCAAAAAGCCGGCCTCCCGACACCAGATAATGCCTGCACGGAAGGGAACTGGTCATCCGCCAGCGCAGAAGCAGCTTTTACAAAATTGCTGGAGTCGTATCCCGGGATGGAAGCGGTGTTCGTGGGGAACGACCAGATGGCACTGACCGTGCTGCAAATCGCCCATCGCCGGGGTTTGCGCGTGCCGCGCGACCTGGCCGTCGTCGGGTTCGACAATATGGCCGAATCGGCTTATTTTTGGCCGGCCCTGACGACCGTCAACCACAATTTGTATGAATTAGGCTGCCGGGCCGTGCAGGAAACGGTCAAACAGATCGAAGTGGTCCATCACAATGCCCGTTCCGGTTACAATGAAAAACTGGAACCGCAAAACATTTCGCTTTCTCCCGAACTGATCGTGCGTGAAAGTTCCATTATTCGACAGCCGGCCGGCGGGCTAGCCGATTAACATTGATAAGTATCAGCTAACCCGCACGAATTTACAATATTCTTTCCAAAAGGATTGGCGAAAAGTTTTGCAGATTAGCGGATGAAATGCCATTCTGTTTAGGTTTTATCCTGTTTGGAGGCTAATATGATTGATTTCAAGGATTTTGAAGTATGGTTTGTGACTGGCAGCCAGGATTTGTACGGCGAAGCAACGCTTAAGAAAGTGGCGGAGCATTCCCGGGAGATGGCACAATGGATGACGCGGTCGGGCAAATTGCCGGTGAAGGTGGTCTTCAAACCTGTGGTGACAAGCCCCGATGCAATCACCGCACTCTGCCGGGAAGCCAACAACACCCCCAACTGCCTCGGTTTGATCACCTGGATGCATACCTTTTCCCCGGCCAAAATGTGGATCGCCGGATTGCACATTCTATCCAAACCTTTCGTGCACCTGCACACCCAATTCAACCGGGACCTGCCCTGGTCAGAGATCGACATGGATTTCATGAACCTCAACCAGTCTGCGCATGGCGACCGGGAGTTTGGCTTCATCGGCAGCCGTATGCGCCTTGAGCGCAAGATCATCGTCGGCTTCTGGCAGGATGCAGAGGTTCTTTCCGAGCTGTCCACCTGGATGCGCGCAGCGGCAGCCTGGCACGACTGGCAGGGCGCGCGCGTGGCGCGCTTCGGCGACAACATGCGCGAAGTGGCCGTAACCGAGGGCGACAAGGTCGAGGCCCAACTCCGGCTCGGATATTCGGTCAATGGCTATGGCATCGGCGACCTGGTCAAGTTCGTCAACGCAGTCACGGATCCCGAAATCGACCGCCTGTTGGCCGAATACGACGACAGCTACAAGGTTGCCAGTCCGTTGCGCCCCAAAGGCAGCCAGCGGGCCTCCCTGCGGGAAGCGGCCCGCATCGAAATTGGAATGCGGGCTTTCCTGGAAGAGGGAAGTTTTAAAGCCTTCACCACCACCTTCGAAGACCTATATGGGCTGGCGCAATTGCCCGGCCTGGCGGTGCAGCGCCTGATGGCGGATGGCTACGGCTTTGGCGCGGAGGGCGATTGGAAAACCGCCGCACTGGTGCGCGCCATGAAAGTGATGGGAGCCGGTTTGCAGGGCGGCACGTCCTTCATGGAAGATTACACCTACGATCTGGACGAGAAAAACCCGCAGGTGCTGGGCGCACATATGCTGGAAGTTTGCGCTTCCATCGCAGGGGCAAAGCCCAGTCTCGAAATCCACCCGCTTTCGATCGGCGGCAAGCACGATCCCGCCCGGCTGGTCTTCAACGTCCCAAGCGGCCCGGCCATCAACGCCACCCTGCTCGATATGGGCAATCGCTTCCGCATGGTGGTGAATGAAGTGGATGTGATCCAGCCGAAAGCTCCGCTCTCGAAACTGCCGGTGGCCAGCGCCGTCTGGGTGCCGCGGCCGAACCTTAAGGTTGCCGCGGGTGCCTGGATTATGGCGGGCGGAGCCCATCATACCAGTTTCAGCCAAGCGGTCACACGCGCCCATCTCGAAGATTTCGCCGGCATGGCCGGGTTGGAATTTCTGGTAATCGACCAGGCGACCCAACTTACTGAATTCAAGAAAGAACTGCGCTGGAACGAACTGTATTACCAACTCTCCAAAGGATTGTAACGCGCATGAAAGTCATCCGCCTGCACGGCCCGAAAGACTTACGATTACACGATGAACCAGAGCCAGAGCCCGGCCCGGGCGAGGCGCTGGTACGCGTGCAGGCAGCCGGTATTTGCGGCTCCGACCTGCACTGGTTCGGTGAGGCCGGAATAGGTGATGCCAGATTGAGCCGGCCGCTTGTGCTTGGGCACGAGTTCGCTGGCGTGATCGCCTCAGGCCCGCGCCAGGGGGAACGGGTGGCGGTTGACCCGGCCATCCCATGCCACGCCTGTGAATACTGCCTGCAGGGCAACCCCAACCTGTGCGAGCACCTGCGATTTGCCGGGCATGGAATTGAAGACGGCGCTTTGCGGGAATTCATCGCCTGGCCGGAGGAATGCCTGTTCCCGTTCCCGGAGACGCTTTCACAGGCTGACGGGGTAATGCTCGAGCCGCTCGGTGTGGCCATCCACGCCGTGGATCTGGCGCACCTGCGGGCGGGCATGACGGTGGGTGTGTTCGGCTGCGGCCCGATCGGGCTGCTGGCAATCCAGATAGCGCAACTGGCCGGGGCAAACCGGGTTTTTGCCACCGAACCGCTGCCTCATCGCATGCAGGCTGCCCACAGACTGGGCGCACAGGATTGGTTGCCAGGCCAGACGGTGGATGTGGCCTTCGAGGTGGCCGGTGAAAGCGCAGCTGTGGAAACGGCCTTCAGCGCCGTCAAACCGGGCGGGAAGGTCATTCTGGCCGGCATTCCGTCGGACGACCGTACCTCTTTTACGGCCTCGGTTGCCCGGCGAAAAGGATTGACTATTAAGATGGTTCGCCGCATGAAATTCACCTACCCACGCGCCATCCAATTGGTCGAAAGAGGCATGGTGGATGTGCGTTCGCTGGTGACACAGCGCTTCCCACTCGAACAAGCCCAACAGGCTTTCACCCTGGCACAACAACGGGAAGGGTTGAAGATTGTTATTGATATTTAAGGTGAGTCCGAAGTCTTCCCACCAGGGACGATGTGGAGACTTCTGATTCTGATAGTAATGGTAAAAGCCGCCTAATAAGGGCGGACGACGTCCGCCCCTACCAGACGGAAAGGATCTTCACAAAGGAGAGCAGTATGGCGAAGTATGCAATTGGCGTAGAGTTCGGCTCGACTCGCATCAAGGCAATGCTGATTGGCGATGATCATGCGCCTATTGCATCGGGGAGCCATGAGTGGGAAAACCGATACGAAAACGGTGTTTGGACATACAGCCTCGAAGATATTTGGACAGGCTTGCAGGAAAGCTATCGCAAGCTCAGCAGCGAAGTTATCGAGAAGTACAACACCCCGTTCCCGACCATAGGCGCCATTGGATTTAGCGCCATGATGCACGGCTATATGGCCTTCGATAAGGATGCCAAACTGCTCGTCCCGTTTCGTACATGGCGAAACACCATGACCGGGCAGGCAGCAAAGGAACTCACCGACCTGTTCCAATTCAACATTCCCCAGCGTTGGAGCATTGCACACCTCTACCAGGCAATCTTGAACAGGGAAGCCCATGTCAGGGATATCAGCTATCTGAGCACGTTGGCTGGTTATGTACATAGGAAACTGACGGGGCAGAAGGTGCTGGGCGTTGGTGAAGCCTCGGGCATGTTTCCTATTGATAGCAAGACCAACAACTACAATAAACGGTTGATCGAGTTGTTCAACGAGCGGCTCAAAACGGAGAACATGCCGTGGAAACTCCAGGAGATCCTGCCAAAAGTCCTAGTGGCAGGCGAGGCTGCAGGCGTTCTGACCGAAGAAGGCGCAAGGCTGATAGATCCTACGGGAAAGTTACCGGCAGGAATCCCGCTATGTCCGCCTGAGGGCGACGCAGGCACGGGTATGGTCGCGACCAACAGCGTGGCAGAGCGAACGGGCAATGTTTCTGCGGGAACATCCGTCTTCGCCATGATCGTTTTGGAAAAGCCCCTGTCGAAGGCCCACCCTGAGATCGACATGGTGACGACACCCACTGGCAAGCCTGTGGCAATGGTACATAGCAATAACTGCACGTCTGATCTCAATGCATGGGTCGAACTGTTCCATGAATTTATCCGCGCGTTTGGTATGGAGGTTAGTCAATCCAGCCTGTTCGAAATTCTGTATAAACAAGCACTCACGGGCGATGCGGATTGCGGCGGGCTACTGGCATACAATTATTTTTCAGGCGAACACATCACGCACCTTGAGGAAGGACGTCCTCTGTTTGTTCGTACACCCGAAAGCCGCTTCACGCTTTCCAACTTCATGCGTGTGCACCTATTCTCCGCCCTCGGCGCATTGAAAATCGGATTGAGCATACTCTTTGACCAGGAACAAGTGAAGATCGACCAGGTCCTCGGTCACGGTGGTTTTTTTAAGACAAAGGAAGTGGGTCAAAAGATGATGGCAGCGGCGATGAATGTCCCCGTTACTGTGATGGAGACCGCAGGCGAGGGCGGCGCATGGGGGATCGCGATCCTTGCATCCTACATGATCCATAAGACAACGAGTGAATCTTTGGAGGCATATCTCACTAACAAGGTTTTTACAGGGGAAAATGGCACGACAATAGCTCCCGATCAAGCGGATGTCGATGGCTTTACAGTGTTCATGGAGCGCTATAAAAAAGGACTTATCATCGAAAGAGCCGCCGTGGAAGGGCTGGCTTAGAAGATATTAGTTGAACAAGGAAGGAAGTGACATGCTCGAAAAATTTAAAGAAGAACTTGTCCAGTTGCACTTAGAACTGCCGAGGAATAATCTCGTGGCATGGACTTCGGGAAATGTCTCAGGACGCGACCCGAAGACAGGCTTCGTGGTCATCAAACCAAGCGGCCTCCGCTACGAAGACCTGACACCCGAGTCGATGGTGGTGGTGGACCTGGATGGGAAGGTGGTGGAAGGCAAGTACAGACCCTCCTCTGATACTTTTGCACATGTCTATGTTTACCGGCATCGCCCGGATGTAAATGGTATGGTGCATACCCATTCAACCTTCGCCACTGCCTGGGCTGCGGCTGGCCGGCCCATCCCGGCGGTACTGACCGCCATTTGTGATGAATTCGGCGGGCCCATCCCGGTCGGCGCTTATGCTAAAATAGGTGGTGACGAGATCGGCCAGGAAATCATCCGTTCGATCGGCTCCAGCCCGGCCATCCTGATGAAGAACCATGGCGTCTTTACCGTAGGAAAAACGCCCGAGGCAGCCGTCAAGGCGGCCGTGATGGTCGAGGATGTGGCCCGCACGGTGTACTATGCCATGCAACTGGGCTCGCCGGATGAAATCCCAGCCGAAGAAGTCGCCCGGGCCCATCGACGCTATCTCGAGGAGTACGGGCAACCCCAATAAGAAATGGACATATACGAGCATGGATGACATTCAAGGACGCGCCATTAATACCCTGCGGTTCCTGTCTGCAGACATGGTTCAGCAGGCCAATTCCGGGCACCCCGGCCTGCCGATGGGCTGCGCTGCCATTGCCTACACCGTCTGGACCCGGCACCTGCATCATAACCCGCGCAACCCGGCCTGGCCGGAGCGTGACCGCTTCATCCTGTCTGGCGGCCATGGCTGCGCACTACTCTATTCACTGCTGCACCTGACCGGCTACGAACTATCCCTGGATGAACTGAAGCATTTTCGGCAATGGGGCAGCCTGACCCCCGGACACCCCGAATATGGCTTGACGCCCGGCGTGGAAGTGACTACCGGCCCCCTGGGGCAGGGTTTCACCAACGGTGTCGGCATGGCAATCGCCGAAGCTCACCTGGCCGCCGAGTTCAACGAGCCCGGGCATGCCGTGGTCAACCATTTTGTCTATGCCATCGTTACGGATGGCGATTTGATGGAAGGCATCACTTCCGAGGCGGCTTCGCTGGCCGGGCATCTAAAACTGGGCAAACTCATCTACCTGTACGATGACAACCACATCTCGATCGACGGATCGACCGAAATCGCCTTTACCGAGGACCGCGCCGCCCGCTTTGCCGCCTATGACTGGCAGGTACTGCGCGTGGCGGATGGGAACGATGTGGAAGCCATCGATGCAGCCATCCAGTCTGCCAAAAACGACCCGCGGCCTTCGCTGATCATCTGCCGCACCCATATCGGCTACGGCCTGCCCACCCGCCAGGATACCAGCAAGGCGCATGGCGAACCGCCCGGGAATGAAGAACTAGATGGCGCCAAGGATAAACTCGGCTGGCCAAAAGAACCGCGTTTCCTTATCCCAGAGGATGTGCTGGCGCATCTGCGCGGCGCAGTCGAACGCGGCCATAAACAGGAAGCTGAATGGCGTGTGAAACTCAAGGCATACCAGGCCAATTTCCCAAAAAAATATGCCGAACTGGAACGGCGCCTGGCGGGGGCGCTTCCGGCGGATTGGCAGTCCACCCTGCCAACCTTCCCGGCAGACGAGAAGGGCATGGCCACGCGAGTTGCCTCCGGCAAAGTGTTGAATGCCCTGGCAGCCAGAGTGCCCGAACTGCTGGGCGGCTCGGCCGACCTGGCCCCTTCCACCAAGACCTGGTTGGACGGGTTCGCGGCGTTTGAACCAGAGAACCCGGGCGGACGCAATTTCCATTTCGGTGTGCGCGAACATGCCATGGGCGCCATCGTCAATGGCATGGCGGTCCATGGCGGCCTGATCCCCTTTGGATCAACCTTCCTGGCTTTTGCGGATTACATGCGCGAGCCCATCCGGCTTTCGGCGCTTTCACATTATCCCAGCATCTGGGTCTTTACGCATGACAGCATCGGTGTGGGCGAGGACGGCCCAACCCACCAGCCGGTGGAACACCTGGCCACCCTGCGCGCCATCCCCAACCTGACCGTGATCCGTCCGGCGGATGCCAACGAAACCGCATTTGCATGGAAGCTGGCAATCGAACGGCGGCACGGCCCGACCTTGCTGGCATTGACCCGCCAGAATGTCCCGACGCTGGACCGGACTGTCTACGCTCCGGCAAATGGATTGGAAAAGGGCGCCTATGTATTGGCCGACTTGGGCGAAGGCAGCCCCGACCTGATCTTGATGGCCTCCGGCTCGGAAGTGGGCCTGATCGTGGCAGCCGGCAAGCAACTGGCAGCCCGTTCCATGAAAGTGCGCCTGGTCTCCTTCCCCTCGTGGGAATTATTCGCCGCGCAAAACCTGACTTACCGCGACAGCGTTCTGCCGGGAACGATCCGGGCCAGGCTGGCAGTGGAAGCGGGCGTTACGATGGGCTGGGAACGCTGGGTGGGGGAAAAAGGGGCCGTGATGGGTATCAACCGCTTCGGCGCATCGGCTCCGGCAGAGATAGTTTACCGTGAGCTGGGGCTGACGGTTGCGAACGTAGTTACCCAGGCGCTTGGCCTGGTTCGTTAAACCTTTTCTTCTCCTTGCATGCGCAAGAGCCGGGATTGGGTGCCCGGCTCTTGCAGTTTAAGTCAAAGAAATAGCCTGCTACACCTGTCCAGCGGTACCGAAGGTATCGAATAGACGGCTGCACCACTCGGAGTACGCCAGGCGGATGCCATCGTAAATATCGAACATGCTAGATTCCGGTTTGGCGGCCGCCTGGCACATATTTTCGGCAGAGGCGTTCACGATGGCTGTAGCATAGTTGATCTTGCTGATACCGGCGGCAATCGCGCTGCGGAACTGTTGGTCGGAAAGACCCGTCCCGCCGTGCATGACCAGCGGCAGGTCCACCCGGCGGCGGATCTCGGCCACCAGCTCCAGGTCCAGGTGGGGCTCGCCTTTATACAACCCGTGGGCGTTGCCAAACGCAATTGCCAGGAAATCGACGCCGGTGGCCTCGACAAAATGCTGCACATTATCCGGTTCGGTAAAACCGATCCCTTTGCCGCCCTCGGCCTCATACTGGTCGCCAAAGCCGACATGACCCAATTCGGCCTCGACCGCCGCACCAACCGCGTGAGCCGCCTGCACCACCCGGCGGGTGTTGGCGATATTCTCATCGAGCGGTAAACTGGAACCGTCATACATCACATCGGTAAAACCATATTCCAATACTTTCAGGCATAATTCCACGCTGGCGCCGTGATCGAGCATCAACGAGACCGGCACATCCGTAGCTTCGGCCCGGCAGCGCACGTAGGCTGCCAGAGCCCGGCAATTGGGCAGGGCGGCATAAGGGGAATAAATGCCGACGATGGTGGGAGCGCGCTTTTCCGTCAGGGCCTCCATCAGGCCTTCCATGCCCTGCATCTCATACACATCGAAGAGCGGCACGGCATAGTGGGCGCGCTGCGCACTGGACAATTCATTTTTAATAGAAACGATGGTCATAGAGTTACCTGTTTTCCTTCCGTTTATTTAGATGATTCCGTCACTTCAATTTCAACGTTGAATTCACACTTTTCGCCGGGCTGCAAGGACTGCAACGTGCCACGCGCCCGCTCCTGGCTGCGCCCGCCTGCTCGGCAGTTGGCCGGTTCGAGGCCCACAACAAAGGTGCCCTGCCCCATCATCTTCCATTGGACGAGATTCGGCAGGGTGTCCTTCTGGAAACGGACCCGCAGCACCAGCTTGCGGCCCGGGTTGACCAGCTGAATACCGGCCCAGCCGTTCTTATCGGCCGGCAGGTCATGGTAGAAGACCTGTTCGGCGTAACCGGCGGTGGGTTTCTGGAAGCGCATCCAATCCGGCAGCCCCGGCACGGCGGCAGCATCGCGCGCTTCCACCGGATGCGGATCGGCTAGAAGCTGGCTGGTTTCATCCAGGAATGGGAAACCCAGGTTGATGTGATATAGGATCATCAGCGGGCTTGGGGTCGTGCCCAGGTTTTCGACCAGATCATGCAGCATGATGCGGTTGCCGCCCAGCGCCACCGTAATGCGGCGTTTCAGACTCAGGTTCTCGCCAAACACACGCGCCTGGCGCATTTCACCTTCGACCCAAAAAGAGCATTCGTCTCCCTGCCAGGCCTCCTCCACCTGCACATGGCTGGCAGGCAGGTGCGACAGGCGGCCATGCAGCCCGAGCGGCTCGCCTTCATCTTCGCTCGCCGCGCCCAGGTAGGTCAACCCGCAGCCGGTCAGCAGGCCGGCGCCGAAAGTGCGCAGCCAGCCGGTTCCCTGCGGATCAAAGTACATGGGGTGTGCCCAGCCCGTTGGCGAGACCCAAGCCATCGGCATTCCTTTGTACAAGGCCGGACCAATATCCATGCCGCGGTCGAGCAGTACGCTGAAGGCCAGCCCCGAGCCGGTCCGGACATCCGCCACGCGCAGGCCGCGTTCGACCCCATCCGTCCATTCGGCCAACCGGATGCCGGCAACCTGGGACAGGTCACCCACGTAGCTCAATAATTCCGCCCGAGTCCAAGTACGATTAAATAGAGTAGCCATAGCAAAACCTGCCTTTCTTTATCATGGTTTAAAGAAAAAATCTTCACCACAATCCTGCTTGAGAACGCGGGACAGGCGGACACACATGTGCCTGCGGCACACCTGTACCTGCGGTTCCGGCGCAGGCAGTGCAGGCAATGGACATGAAAGTTCACGAAGAAAAAAAGACAAACGAACGAATTATTCTGCCAGGTCGCGCAAATAATCGGCCAGCAAAGGCCAAAAACACTGATATTTGGCAAACCGTTCGGTGTACAAAGCCTGTTTTTGGGGATTGGGTTCAAAAGTCCGGCCCAACTTGACCATCTGCATGACTCCGGCTTCCAGCGAGGGGAAGACCCCGCAGCCAACTCCAGCCAGGATGGCGGCTCCCAGAACACCAGCCTCGTTTATCCTGGGACGAACAAAAGGGCGCCCCAAAATATCAGCGCTGATCTGAATCCAGGCATCCGATTTGCTGCCTCCGCCGACGGCGCGAAAATCTTTCACCGTGATGCCCGCCCCCGGCAGTGTCTCGAAGGTGGCCCGGATGTAAAACGTCATTGCTTCGATCAAGCCTTTCAGGATTTCGCCGCGTCCGGTCTCCAATTTTAATCCTGCGATTACGCCACTCGAATCGGTGATAAAGTCCGGCGGACCGGTGGCCGTGAAATGGGGCAGCACCATTACCCGGCTCAGATGCTCAGGCATTTCTGCCAGCAATGTCGCATACAGATCCTGACCAAGGGACTGGGCTGGCAGGCGCTCGGCAGATGCAAATGTGTTGCGGAACCATTTGACCAGGGCGCCACCCTGGTTGTAGAGAAAACTGACATACTGCCCCGGGGCGGCATGCTGCTCCGTGTTCAGGCCGCGCTCAATCATTAAGGAGGCCTTGGGCCGCTGATCAAAAACCGGCATCAGGCATAAGTAGGTGCCCATGCCGTACATGGCCTGTCCTGGAGCCAGCACACCGCATCCAACCCCATTACAGCACTGGTCATGCCCGCCGTTAATAATAGGAATGCCAGCTGGTAGCCCCAGCTCCCTCGCAATTGCTCCTGCCACCGCACCGATCACCACCCCGGATGGAACCGTGGCAGGCAGTTTCTCCCGATCCAATTGCGCCAGGTCCAGCAACTCTTCAGACCAGTCCCGGCGCTCCAGGTCGAAAAGCAGGGTGCGGTTCGCCAGGGAGTAATCCGCCCTGGGCTGCGCACCCAACATGAAAGCCACTAAACCGCTCCAGGGCAGGAAAATCCCGGTCTGCCGGTAAAGGTCGGGCTGGTGCTGTTTCAGCCATTTCAACTTGGTCAGGCTGAACTGGTTGCCGAGGCTATTCCCATTGATCCGGTACAACTGCTCCGGGTGGATCAGTCCGTGCAATTCCTCCAGATATTCTTCGCCGCGCACATCGAAATTCAGCAGGGCCGGCCCGAGGATGGCGCGACGATCAGAGACCGGAACAAGGCTTTCTCCTAGCGACGATACACATACCGCCTTTACAGGATCAGCCTGCGCCCTCGCAACTGCCTGCCCCATTGTACGTTTAACTAGCTTCCAGATCTTCTGCGAATCCAACTCAGCCCAACCGGGTTGAGGGCATTGAAAATCGTATTCCTCGTAGGCCAATGCCAGCATGCGCCCATCTTCGGAGAAGAGCGCGGCTTTGCAGCCGCTGGTGCCAACGTCGATGCCCAGGAGACTCATACCGGCACGCTCAGGCGCGATCCTGCGGCAGGCTCACTTCGAAATCCAGATAATGCGCCAGGGCATGCTCCACCGGTGCCTGTACATCGCCAGGTGTAAAGCTGACGTGATGGCGGTGCCCATTATTGCCAATATGCATCAGCACATCCGATAAATTGTGGATCTCGGCCACTCCGGCCACCCCGAAGTAGTTCTCCGGGAGCGGGTCGTCGGTGAAGGTTCCCCGCCCCAAGTACATTTTTACCCGGCCTGCATCGGTCATCAGGCTGCCGAAGGTGAAATCCATCGGTTTGATCCGGCCGACGTTGCAGCCGAAACTCTTCCCCTGGCCGAGCGAGTTCGCCAGGATGGCATGGTCTTCGACGCGGCCCTTAGCCTGCATCAGGGAGGGCGGCAGCGGGCCGCAGTGGAACAGGATGCACTTTTCGTCTTCTTCGCCGTAGTTATTGTTCCAATCCAGCAGGCCAACCGGTTCTGCAGAAGCCAGGTGCAGAGCATGCATGACCACGGCATTACCCAGGTCCACTTCGCAGGCCGCAGCGAGCCCGGCCTCGTTAAGCAGGCCCATTGCCACACACGGGCTAATGCCCATCTGCATCTGCAATTCGGTCCAACAGCGGATCGCCATGGCATCCAGCCGGGCCTCTTTGGCCAGATTGTCCAGGCTGACCCCCAAGCGGGTCAGATTATCGAAGGCCGGCCCGGGCACGTCATCCCAACAGGCGGCCGCCTGCAAAGATCTGGCCTTTTCAATATAAGCGGTTTCTTCCGGCTTGACGGCTTTCATCCGCAGGAAAATATCCGACATATCAAAGGTCTCGACCGTGATTCCGTGGCGCTGCAACGCGACCTCGTCAATCCGTACGGTCTTGAATGGCGTGGTGCGCGCCCCGATCGCGCCGACCAGCATGCCCTTCACACCGCCCGCCACCCGGCAGATCCGGTCGAACTCGTTAATGTTGGCCTGGAAAACCGGGCTGCCCGGCTTGACCGTGTGCGGTTTGAGGGCCGTGAACCTGACGCCATACTGGCGGAACACGTCCATGATCGAGAGCTTCCCACAGAACGCATCGCGCCGCAGGGACGGGCTCATCTTATCCATTTCATCCGGATAGGCCTGGACCAGGATGGGCACTCCGGCTTCCTGGAGAGCCGCCACAGCGCCGGTCTCATCGCCGAAGTTGGGCAGGCAGACGATTACGCCGCCGAACCTGCCGCGGTTGGCTCGCAGAAAGCCGGCAAAAACCTCGCCCTCCAGCGGCGTTTCGACTGCGCCGTAGTGCGTGGCTCCGGCATCCAGCATCAACACTTCGTGCCCCAGCGCGTTCAGCTCGCGCTTCATCTCTTCGCGTGCGCTGGCGATCAGCGAGGCAGGAAAGAAACCACGCGTGCCGAAGAACAATGCAAAGGTTGTCTTTTTCATGGGATGGACCTCACTTACATGGAATAAATATTATTGTAATCCATAAGCGCGAATTCCTCGTACTGCGGCTGAAGTTACAACTACTTCAACCGTATTTAAGTAAAATGGTCTTATTCCACTTATGCCCCTACAAGGTACACGTCTCCGCGAATGTACGTCGATCCATTAAAATAATCAGCGAGGATTGGCGTGTAATAAAGGATCATCGCGTTTATCAGACCGTATCTCGTTCATTTCCGTTCATCTCCGGTTTATTAATTTTCTGCGACTTTTCTTTGACCAGGCCGGTCGGCGGCCCAAGAACAGTTCCTCCAGTGCCTCCTGCGGGTCGGACAGATATATTATATTCCGTTACCCAGCCCGTCCGTTCAAACAGGTATTGTAGGATTTACATTTTAGCGCGATAATAACTCGATTAATTATTGGGAAGAAATGACGTTGATCAGGATCGTTCTAGAGGCGGCGAATGGTTGCTGAAGGATCTGGTTCGAAAAACCCATCACTACATTACAAATATCGCAATTTTGCTTCCTGCGAGTTTCCAGGATTGAATGGGAGCGGCCCTGTCCGCCGCACTCCTCCAAAGCACGCGGGTGCAGACCGGCCTTGCCAGCGGAGTACCGGATAACCAGACATCAGTGGCCAACCCGATCATTGCACCAGGCGCCTCCCCTGCCCATCCACCCTTATAGCAATCCATAAAGAGGTCCTCCATGAAACCAATTGCCAGAATCATGTCCAGCCGTATGCTGGCCATTATGTTCGCGTCCCTGCTCCTCAGCTGCGCCATGTTAACGGGAACCAGCCCCACGGGTGTAGGCACTCTGGTTTCCAACGCACAGGCCACCGCCGGTCCAGTGACGAAAATGACCCGTCAAATGGATAACAAAGACCTAGTCGTTGCCCTGATCCCAGCGAATGACGGCCAGATCCACCATTCATTCCTTACTTCTTAGTCAAGGAGGTCAATCCCCATGCATAAAAAAAAGGTGTTGGTGAATTTCTTACTGGCGGCAATGGTCATTGCCGGGCTGTTCGTGTCACCCATCCAGGGACAGAAAGCCGGCGCCGCGCCACTCTTCACGCTCCCTAGTTATTATGTTGATTTAAAACCCCTTACTCTGCCCCCCAAAACGATATGTGTTGGCGACCGAGCACCGATATCCTTACTTGCTACAAATATGTATGCTTACCATAATCTCAGCGGCCCGGCGTATAATACTATTAATTGGAATGGTATCAGAGGAGGAGTTCTTTCTGCTACAGCAACGGGGGGGACTCTCTCCCGATCAGCGTGGGACTTTGGAGGTGAAAATGCTTATGGTTTAATAAACACCACTTATACTGCTACCACAGCGGGGCCGGGGCAGATAATGTTTCAATCCAATGGCTCGTCCTATTTTTCCCTTTCCGGGTCATCTACCATTGGCCCCTTCACTGTTCAGGAATGCTCCAAGACCCTTATCATCAAAGCCAGTGACCATAGTACCCTCTCTGATAGCGATGTGGATATGAATATAGATGGAAAAGGGGGGATAAAGATCAACATAGCCGAGGGCAGTACCAGGGGCACTGTCACAGGAGGCGGTACCTATTATTATAAACTGCTAATTAGCTTTAGGCCACCGGCTCCGACTACCAAGTGTGATAAATATGCCACATTGATCAATCAACAGCCCTTCAACGTCACTGGAGAGTCCGCAAATGACAGTTTTGATATTACCATTGATTTTACGCCATTTGACTTTCCAGCAGGTGAAGTCAATTGCAAAGACACAAATGGATTTTCTTATTCTGTGCAAGTGGTTAAGCCCAAGCATGTGGACATAAGTAAATTACTACCGGCTGAAAGCCGGTAGCTTTGGTGAGCGGCTGAAAGCCGCCTAAAGCTCCCCAACTTGAAAGTCTTCGTTATCATTTTGCGGCTTTTCATTTTGCATCTCAATATAC
>JBEKEB010000050.1:0-24064 GCA_050014055.1 Anaerolineales bacterium
TCAGTGATGATTGCTTTGAACAGAGTGGGGGTGTTTTCTTCGATTTTGCCGATTGCACCCAATTTGATCCAGTTTTGCGTGACCTTTGTTAAGGCCGGACCGACAATGTATGCGACTGCGGGTATGGCTAAAGTTACTCCGATCAGTCCGCCGATGGCGTATATGGTTGCCTTCATGAAATCACGGCGATTTAGTTTCGGGGTCGGTGATCGATCCATAGTTGTATCTCCATCAATATAATTTTTATTTTTCAGGTGCCCCTTGAGCAATCCATTGCTTAACTACAGCCAGTTGATCGGCGCTTAGCTGGCCGGGATGGTTATTAGCGGATTGGATTACGATCAGCTTACTGCCATCCACGTTGCCCGGAATGATAACAACGCCATCCTTGGCGCCCTTTAAAGCATCTGCATATGTTGCAAACGAGAGCCCATTAGTTTGCACTGTAGATCCATGGCACATGCTGCACTTGGTATGGAATAGCGGCCCAATGGTTGCATCCCAGGTCAGCGCGCCAGAACTGGCTGAGGCTGGGGTCGCCGTGGGCAGCGGTGTTGGCATGGGGGTGGGAGTCTCCGGGACATAAATTGCCACCGGTGATGAGATGGGCAATACGGTTGTTATGGCGGTCTTCTCTCCGGTCACGAAACCGTATAACCCGAGCAGCATGACAACCGCCAGGACAGACGCGATGGGAAAATAGACCGTTCTGCGTTTGCGCAGTATTTTGACATCCACGAGACGCCCGGCCAGGCCAGCTTTGATGTCGGCCAGTTCGAGCGGATGCTCGTGCAGCATCTCTGCCTCGGTCTGCTTACCAGTCCACATGGCCTTGTTAAAACGCCTAATATGCACACCGTACATGTGCCATACCACGATCGCCATGACAGCCAGTAGGGCCTCGCCGCCATGGGCGGCTTTGGCCGCCGGGATGATCTCTCCTGGCAGGATCTTGGTAGTGAAGATCGGATTCCACATCATCGCCCCGGTGATCGCCATGATCACCACCCCCCAGATCAGGGCCCAATATTCAGCCTTCTCTTCGAAAGTATATCGCCCCAATTGCGGGCGTGTTTTTCCGAATCCCAAGTTATAAAGGAATGCCTGCAGGGCGTCCTTGACATCCTTCAAGGTGGGCAGCATGCTCAGGCTGGTTCTGCGCACGAAGATCTTGTAACCGACATCCAGAAGATGGTAGATCCCAAGCAGGATCAAAACAATCGCAGCCACATGATGGATCTGGCGGGTCGTATCGATTCCGCCAAAGAACCCGATCATTGCCTGCGCCCAACCGGCCAACGCAAATTCCTGAGGCAGACCGGTAATTGCTAATAAAATGAAGGTTGACAGCAGCACAGCATGGGCAATCCGTTGCATCCAGTCAAAACGTTCATACTGATATGGTTGGTCAAATTTTCGCTTGGCAGGTAGTTTCAATGTGGAAGCAGATTGCTTTGGCTGCCCCTGCAACTTGGTTGCAGGCCTCGCTTCTTTCGGCTTTCCCGGCTGCTCAGTCGCCGGGGTCGATAGCTTCGGCTGAACTGGTTTTTTCAATGCCGGGGCCGTTGGTTTTGCCTGCAACGACTTTTTTCTCTCCAGGCTCGCTTGCTTCGCCTGTTCGACCGTTGGAGTCGCATGATCCGGCTGCTTGCCTGAGGTGACCTGCTCGGGGGTTGTTTTCTTAGAGCTTATAAGTGATTTGCTCTTTGGGCTCATACCTGCTTTGCTCCTTTTCGACGTTCCAGCAGTCGCCTGACGATATCACTAAGAACATAGACCAACATTCCACCGATAACAGTGGGAATGAAGATTTTATAAAAGAGGTTCACATAATAAACCAGCGCATCATGGCTGGGGCTGGGTATGTAGTGGCTCATCCAGGCATCCGGGAAGTTGGCGGTCGCATCCGGATGGCAACGCTGGCAAACCTTCAACAAATTCTGTTTCATCGCCAGTCCATAGACCGGGTCATCCACCCGCATGATATTGTGGACTCCGTGACAATCAAAACAAACTGGTTTGTTGGTAGCCTGATCTGGCGAAATCTTTTCAAACAGGGTTACCGTCGTCCCATGGAAATCGGAAACATACGTATTCAATACCTGGGTGGAAATGCCATATTTATCCATAATGGAAGCATCAGTATGGCACTTGGAACACAATAGTGGAGAATTGAGCCTGAATGCAACGGTCGTCGGATCCTGTATGTTATGAACGCCATGGCAATCAATGCAGGTTGGCACATCCGGATTGCCGCTTCCAATCAGGGCGGAGCCATGGACGCTGTTTTTGTATTGATCATAGATAGCACTGTGACAGCGCGCACACATCTGGGGGATCAAGACCCGTGCCGCCGGCAGGATTTTACCCGTGGTCGGATCAGTGAGCTGGGTCTGTGTGTGGGGGTTATGACAATCCGTACAGATGGCTGCATTTGTGTTTCCGGCTGCCAGCGCCTTCTGGTGCACCGAATCCAGTGTCTGGTTGTATTGCGTAGAATGGCATTGCTGGCAGGTGGTATACATCTGCATGGAAAAATCCCGCAGGCTTTGCACCGTCAATGCGGGGTGTGGAAAGCCGGTAATATTTTTATGGCAGTCCGTGCAGTGCAATCCTTGATGAACCGAGGCTGAGAAATGGTTTTGGTCAATCGTAAGGGAGAGGATTTCTCCATCGGGCATGGTGGTAGTCATCCCGGGTTGGCTGTGACAAGAAAGGCAGGTTGCATTGTCCACTGCCTGGTTGGCAGTCAATGCAGGCGGTGTGATAAGCTGTTTGGGGGGAAATGTGGACGCGGCGGCCGCCGGGCGTGCCAATCCTGCCAGGGCAATACCCAACAAACCGATTCCCAGGGCGAAAACCAGGATTTTCAAGGACAAAGTTTTTTTATTCTTCCACATACTTTCTCCTATTTTCTTCGAGGAGCTCGTATTTTAAGTGCGTACGGTTTCGCCCCACGAACTCAAAATGCGTTTCTTTTTCAATTTTCGGATGGACACTTAATGCAACGCTTGGAAGAAACAATGGCTTATCATGAGCATGAATGATGGCATTAGAGAATGTAATCGCAATTTCTACAGGTAAAGCGGGGACGGCCTAACCGTCCCCGCTTTACATTGTTTGGAAATGACTCTTAGGGCCGCATGCAGGTGCTAATGTCTCAGCCAGGTGTCCCAATCTGGTCGACCACAAATTGGATAGTGGAAACCGGACATCAGCGCGGTCTGATTTGTCAAACTAGCCCTTTTTATTTAAAAGCGGCTAAAGCCGAATCGATCAGAGCATTGGCGTAGGGCATGTTATGAACGCCGTGACTCTTGTCTTCAACCGCGACCATGAGATAGTTCCATAAGGCATCCGCTTTCGCTGCAGGATAATTCCCGACAACGATTGCGCCGGTTTTATCGAGCAGGCCGGCAGCCGTCAACTTGGTTTTAAGCGTAGCGACCTTGGCATCCAGCGCGGCCACCGCGCCGTTCATGTTGAAGTCCGTGGTATTGGGGTGGCAGCTTTGGCAATAGGCTACATTCGGAGTATAGGAGTGGTTGGCGGCATCGCCTCCCATGTGGCAGGCCACACAGGTATCCGTCACTGCCGAATAGTGCGGACCGGGGGTGCCTGAAACGCCTCCGGCACCGCCAACACCCAGCATCATCTCAGCCTGCGGTCCGTGATGCGGGCCCCAGTGGGTGCTGTCGACCTTGATTGTGCCATCCGCCGCGGCGGCAGGAATTACCGAGCGGGCCTGGTGGCAGTTGGCGCACAGGTTACCCTTGCCGCCATCGAAGGTCGCGCCTTGAACGGCGTAGAGTGGCACCGCAGCAACGGTTTTCAGGGAGAAGTCATCCTTGGTGAAGGTGGTGTGGATATTATGGCAGGCACGGCAATCAATGCGGGTTGGATTCGCATAGACGGTCGTGAACTTGTCCGGATTGGTTTGAGCTGCTGCCATACGATCACTGAAGCCGACACCCGTGTGGCATCCCGTGCAGGTTGATTCATTGGCTGCAATACCAAAGGCTATACCTGTCGCATGCACGGAAGCAGCCCACGAAGTTGCCGGGCCATCGATCAATGTGGTGTTATTGTGGCATTGCGTGCAGGTCAGGTCAGCCGCGGATGGATTCGTACCAGCCGCGCCGGCCGGCCCGGCCGCGCCGGTAGGACCAACTGGGCCGGCCGGGCCGGCCGGGCCAACTGGGCCAGTTGCACCCGCGCACCCCGCCAACAAGAACAGGCCGGCGATCACTATACAAGCCAAAATAATAGTTTTCTTAATGGACATTTCTTCATTCTCCTTTGTAATTCGTAGTGGAGTGTAAAAAAGCCAATATCTCGCTATATCTGTGACGCCACCTCCTTTTCCAAGAAATCACCCAATGAACTTAGGCTAAAAAACCCAACCTTGGGTACATATCCCCAATATACATGAGAATACGATAAATCACAAGTGAAATATGAGACAAACTAATGTTACTAATGTCACAAATTATCTGTGACATTAGTAACAAAGAGCGAATAGAAATTGGTGTAAAATACCCAATGGAAAAGAAATGGCCACTGCCTCTTTCAGTATCGTTTTATTGCTCGTTTATTTTGTCTACGGATTAGCCTTTTTCAGCCTGGGAATGGCCCTGACAGTTGAAGGAGGGCGTTCGCCTGCCATGGCTGATGCGCAGATACTGCGCCCCCTGGCAATCTTTGGGCTGCTCCATGGAACGCACGAATGGCTGGAAGCCTATTTAATGCAATCCGAAGCTTATGGAGTCACATTGCCTGCCTGGCTGTCCTGGTTCCGTCTATTCTTATTAATTATTTCATTTTTTTTCTTAATAATCTTCGGTATCATGGTGTTCAAGATGCACGCCAGCACTTTAGGAACAGGAGCATTTATTCTTCTGGGCATTCTGGGAGTTTATGTATTATTCATTCTGATTAATGCATATCTTGCCATTCGTTCTCCGGGTAATAGCTGGTTCGATCTCTTGAATGCACTGGCGCGTTATCTTCTGGCTGTCCCCGGCGCCATCCTTGCAGCTTTTGCTTTGCGGGTCCAGGCAGTCCAGTCTACCGGGGATGAGCGTCGGCATCTGGTCACCCACCTAACGATCGCGGCTGTTGGTTTTTTCATTTATGGTTTGACCCAATTATTCGTTTCGAAGGTTAATATGTTCCCAGCCCGCTTCATCAACACGACTGATTTTTCACTCTGGTTCGGAATTCCCATCCAGGCTGTTCGCGCAGTTGTGGCTGTAACAATCACCCTGGGGATGGTACGGGTTACGCAATTAGCGGAAAGTTCGCGCCAACATCTGGCTGCGGCTGTTCAAAAAGAGCGCCTGGAAGCTCTTGAACAACGCGATTCTTTACGGCATGAGTTACTCGTTCATACCGTCCAGGCGCAGGAGGAGGAACGTACGCGTATTGCCCGGGAACTCCATGATGAAACCGCCCAGGTGCTTACCGCCTTTTCCCTCAATCTGGCTACCCTTCGCACCTATATTTCCATTGTCCCGGAAACCACACCCATGGTTGACAGGTTACAGGCTCTTTGCAAACAAATGTCACAGGATCTTTATCGCCTCGTGCATGATCTCCGCCCGGCACAGCTGGATGACTTGGGGCTGATTCCTGCCATCCAATACCTGAAGGATAGTAGTGCTTTGCAAGGGCTGGATGTATCCTTGGAAGTAGAGGGAAAAAACCGGCGACTGGACTCGATCGTTGAGACGGTGCTTTTCCGGGTGGTTCAAGAAGCGTTGAATAATGTCCTTCGACACGCGCAAGCCCGCCAGGCACACGTTCTTATTCAGTTTTCACCCCAAGAAATCATTCTGAAAATATCCGATTCTGGCATTGGTTTTAGCCCAGAACTATCCCTTAATCCTCCCCACGGATGGGGATTGGCAGGCATGCGGGAACGGGTGGACTTGATTGGAGGCCAGTTGAAGATTGGATCAGAGCCGGGCAGAGGCGTAATTGTGGAAGTGACCGTGCCTGACATGGGTTTATCAGCACCACCTAATGGAGGATTATGAAAAAAATACGGTTGATGCTTGTTGACGATCATGAGGTGGTCCGGGTTGGCCTGAAAACCTTTCTGCAAACCCAGCCTGATTTTGATGTGGTAGCGGAAGCAAGCAATGGGGAAGAGGCTATTGACCGGGCGATGGAATCTCACCCCGATGTGATCCTCATGGATATAACCATGCCGGGATTTGACGGGATGGAGGCAACCCGGCGGTTACGGGTTCTTTGCCCGGAGTGTCTGGTGCTTGCACTGACCGTGCATGACGATAAACAATATCTCATGCAAATGCTGGCAGCCGGGGCATCCGGCTATATCACTAAACAGGCCGCGGCTGAAGAATTGGTGGAGGCTATTCATACCATTGCTGAGGGAAATGTTTACCTTCAACCAGCGCTGGCTCGCTGGTTGTTGGAGGATTACCAGCGGCTGGCCCGCCAAACAAAACCTTCTCGAACGGTATCAGCGGAAGAACAGGACGGGCAGGTTATTGGACTGGAAGTGCTCAGCTTGCGTGAACGACAGGTATTGGAAATGATCGCGCAGGGGATCAGCAACCAGGAAATTGGCCAGCGCCTGGCTTTGAGCCATAAAACGATTGCTCGCCACCGCGAACGTATCATGAAGAAAATGAACATGCATTCCCGTACAGAATTGGTCAAGTTTGCCATCCGTACCGGGCTGGTACAACTTTAATGAAATATTAATGTCTTATTGTTCCAAAAGTCTTATAAACAAGCAAGGGAAGCTCCACTTTTGGCGGTTCATTTTTATTGGAGGTACTACATGCATTCGACTTCGAAAAATCGTAAACGGGGTAGTTTGAAATTTATTATTGGCGGTGGGTTGATTTTGGTTGCCATCGTTTATTTAATTTTCTCTTCCACCCAGGCCAGCGCGGAATACTTCATGACAGTGGATGAGCTTAAGGCCAAGGGTCCGGCAGCCTTCGGACAAAACTTGCGCGTCTCCGGTGCAGTGATCGGCTCGACAATCCAGTACGATCCGAAAGCCATGACGCTCAGTTTCGAAGTGGCCCAGGTTCCGGGTGACAATGCTACTGTTGAGGCCGATGGCGGCCTGGCAGCCGTTCTGCACGCGGCGGTTATCGACCCGAAACGGGCGCACCTGTCCATAAGCTATAATGGTCCGAAGCCGGACCTGCTCAATAACGAGGCCCAGGCCATCATGACCGGGCACCTCAACCCGGATGGGGTTTTTTATGCTGATGAGTTGCTTTTGAAATGCCCCACCAAATATCAGGAAGCGGTGCCCAGCCAGGTCGTCAAAGGAAATTAATACCTTGGCTCTATGGGAATTGCAGTAGTGAGATATAAATATGGGGGTGTTGGGCAGGTGAAGCCCGCCCAACACCCCCATATCTTCTCTTATGGTCCGGCAATTCCCCATGGACCAAAACCTTTTTAATTAAATCCAGGGAGTCTGAATGCTAGCGAATTTTGGTTTTGGGATCTTAGTGGTAACTTTTCTGCTGGCGTTGTTTGGCGCCGGTGCGGCCATTTACGGTTATTTCAGAAAGAAAGACCGCTGGGTTGAAAGTGGACGGCGAGCTGTTCTGTTGACATTTCCTTTGGTTACATTGGCTACACTGTCGCTGGTCTATCTGTTGGCAACCGGGCATTTCGAGCTACGCTATGTTTACTCCGTGACGAGCAATGACATGCCCCTGTATTTGAAAGTCACGGCTCTGTGGGGGGGGCAGGAGGGTTCGCTACTTTTCTGGTCCTGGCTGTTGTCAGCATTTGCTTCTGCCGTCATGCTGCGCAGATGGGATCGGGACCGTGAGTTTTTGCCCTGGGTGGCGGCTGTGACAGCAATTACGCTGGCATTCTTCCTGTCGCTGAGCCTGTTCTTTGAGAATCCTTTCGTCAGCTGGTGGCAGACCTCCTCAGGCCAGGTGGCATCTATGATTCGTCCGGCGGGCGCTTCTCCGTTGATCCCTACCGACGGTGCAGGCTTAAACCCTCTGCTGCGCCACCCGGGCATGATCATCCATCCACCTATGCTCTACTTGGGATTCGTTTCGTTTGTGATTCCATTTGCTTTTGCCATCGCCGCGCTTGTGACCGGACGGACAGATGACCGCTGGATTCGCTTGACCCGGCGCTGGACCTTGTGGGGCTGGCTGTTCCTGACCTGTGGGTTGGTGCTTGGGATGTGGTGGGCCTATGACGTGCTGGGCTGGGGAGGCTATTGGAGTTGGGACCCGGTTGAGATCGCCGCGTTGATGCCCTGGCTGGTGGCGACACCATTCCTGCACACTGTTATGATCCAGGAAAAGCGCGGCATGTTCAAGCAATTGAACATGATCCTTATCATCCTGACTTACAATTTGGTGATATTTGGAACCTTTCTGACGCGCTCCGGCGTGCTCTCCTCGGTGCATGCGTTCGCAGAAAGTGCCCTCGGACCAATGTTCTTTGTCTTCATCGGCATCACCTTGATTGCTTCAGTCAGCTTGCTTATCCGCCGTTGGAACGACCTGAAATCCGAAACAGCCTTCGCCTCCACCTCGATGTTTTCCCGGGAGGCGCTCTTTCTGCTGGCAGCTTTGTTATTCGCCGGTATACTGATTGTCTGTTTTTGGGGTATTCTCTTCCCGCTGATATCCGAAATCTTTACCAACCAGCAGATAACCGTCGGACCGCCGTTCTACAAACGGGCCGTGGGACCATTGTTCGGCGCATTGATGCTGCTAATGGGTGTTGCACCGCTCTCAGCCTGGACTTATGGCACGCTTAAGACCATCGGCCGGGCCGCCTGGAAGCCTGCCATCCCGGTTGTAATTGTCCCGGTTGTGCTGGCTATTTTCGGTTATCGTAATGTCTTTGCGTTGATAGGCTTTACCTTGATCGCCTTTGTCATCTGTGTGACCCTGTACGAATTCGGGCGAGGCATTGTGGCACGCGGCCGCAGCGCCGGTGAAAACGCCATCCTGGCCCTATGGCACCTGGTCGGTCGCAACCGCCGGCGCTATGGCGGGTATATCATTCATCTATCCATGGCGATGATGGGCTTGGCGATTATCGGGATCGAACTCTTCCAGACAACAACGCAGCAAAGCCTGGCGACAGGCGATTCGATGCAAATTGCCGGGTACAGCCTGCGTTTTGACTCACTGTCCCAGTTCCCTTATGTGGATGGCCGGACTGTGACCCGTGCAGTCATGAGCGTTTACAAGAATGGACAGTATCTCGGCCAATTCTACCCGCGTTACGATATGTTCCCCGATGACCAGCCGATGACCATTCCGGCTATCCGCAGCACATTGTCGGACGATCTGTATATCGTGCTGGTCGACTGGGAAGGTATTTCCGCCTCCGAGGCTCCCTTTAAGGTCTATGACAATCCACTGGTCAGCTGGCTATGGTTGGGCAGTTTTGTATTCATCTTTGGCACCCTGGTCGCAGCCTGGCCTGATAAGGAGCTTTCTGTTGCTCCTGTGATTGTGCATTCTGCCTACAAGGCCAGCGTGGCAGACTGAAATGATAAATGATGTACTTTGGAAGGAAGAATAAATGAAACGGTTAGTCTGGATTCTTGGGATCCTATTGATCTTCCTGGCCTTTGCGACCGGTCAGGCCTATGCCCAGCAACCGACACCCTCAGACGATCAGGTTAATGCCATCGCCAGCCAGTTGTTCTGCCCGGTATGCGAAAACACCCCGTTGGATGTCTGCCCGACGGAGGCGTGTCAGCAGTGGCGCGAACTGATCCGCCAAATGTTAGCCCAGGGGAAGTCGGAAGCCGATATCAAGCAGTACTTTGTCGATCACTACGGTGCGCGTGTTCTTTCAGAGCCTCCGGCCACCGGGTTGAACTGGTTAGTTTATATCGTACCGCCTGCCGCCTTCCTGGTGGGCGTCTTCCTGCTTTACCTGGCCTTCCGCACTTGGAAGCAATCCCGGCCAGCCTCTGTAATAGCCGACACTCCAATGCAACCCGAATGGAAAACCATCCCGGAGTCTGGATCTTCCCCCAAAACCACCGACTCGACCGAAGAGAACGACGAATATATCGCCCGTTTGGAAGAGGAGCTGCGCAAGCAGAGTTGATAGGGATCCAATGGACCAAACCAGACAGACAACTTCCGTTCCAGTGCGCCGGCCTTTACCCTTTAGGGCACAACTGCTCGTGTGGAGTGCTCTCCTGTTCCTGCTGATCATCCTCGGCTTGAGCGTAGCCAGATCACGTAACACCATCCTCGGAGTTGGGTCGAAGGTGCCCGAATTTAGCCTGACCTTTATGGATGGCTATAACTTCGGTTCGGCCAAAGCGGTCAAACTTTCCGACCTGCGCGGCAAAGTGGTGCTGGTAAACTTCTGGGCCACCTGGTGTACACCCTGCCAAAGTGAAGCCGCTGCCCTGGAAACAGCCTGGCGTTCCTCCCAACCATCCGGGCAGGTGGTCTTCCTGGGGGTTGATTATGTTGATACTGACACGGAAGCGCGTGCTTATCTGGCGGAGTTCGACATTTCCTATCCAAATGGCCCTGACTTGCAGACGCGTATCTCGCAACTCTTCAACCGTAATCTGGGGGTTCCGGAAACCTACCTGATTGACCAGCAGGGCATTCTCCGGTCAATCCAGATCGTTCCATTCCAATCGGTGGGTCAAATCCAACCGCTCATTGACCCTTGCTCGCGAGAAATTAACTCATGGACTTGATAAACAGCCTTATCCTCCTCGTAATTGTGATCGTCCTGATTGTTCTGTTCGTAGCGCGACCTCTGACCAGCCGCTGGCGCCCGGAAGTTGAGGGAAGCCAGGTTCTCTCCACCCTTTTGGCCGAACACGACCGGGTCTTGAACAGTCTAAAGGAATTGGATTTCGATAACAGTCTGGGTAAAATTCCAGCAGAAGCATATCCGGTGCAACGCGCCAATCTGGTGCAGCAAGGTGCTGAGCTCCTGCGCAAGATCGACCAGCTCACGCCTGTTTTGGAAGCGGTTCCAAGCGTCGCATCCAATCATGCAGACCAGGTCGAAGCCATTCTAACTGCTCGACGTGCCAGGCAGGCAACGGACGCCGTTAACGAAGAGGATGAAGTTGAAAACCTGGTTGCCAGGCGGCGTAAAATTCGCACGAGTAAACCAGGCATGTATTGCTCGCAATGCGGCAGACCGCTGTCAAACTCCGAGCACTTTTGTCCGAATTGCGGTCATCCCATCAAATAATATTTTAGGATAAACCATGAAATTCCTTCATATTTCAGTCGGCCTTCTCCTTGCCTGCACACTGGCAGCCTGTAATTTCTCCCTGGCAGAGGATATCACCCCTCCTCCCGGGGCTGTGCTCACCCCGGTTTCATCTCCCGTGCCTACCGCGACGGAGATCGCCACCTCGGCAGCCTCTACGGCCTCAAACGGTGTAGCATCTGGATCGCCTGCGCCAGCAACCGCCGGAACGGCCTCGCCCGCGGGCAATGTTACCATTTCTGGCAAGGTCACAAATGGTTCCGGCGGGTTGCTCCCCTCTGGTCTGACCGCCTCACTGCATGGCATTCTCAACCAGCAAGAGACTCTAACTCTCAGCATGCCACTTAACCAAGATGGCTCATACTCCTTTGAAAATGTTGCCCTTACCAACGGTATGGAATTCCTCGTCGCGGTGCAATATGGCCCGGTCAGCTTCCTTTCGGCGGGGGGAACCTTCGACGGGAAGACAAGCAGTTATGACCAGCCGATTACAATCTATGATTCCAGCTCTGATTTGACCGGCCTGAGCCTTGATCAGGTGCACATTCAGGCTACCTTCTCGACTGCTGGACAGATCCAGCTGGACGAAATCTATGTCCTGACCAACCCTGGAAAGAAAGCCGTAACGGTTGCAACCGACGGCACCACTTTGCCTTTTGCCACCGTGCCTGATGGAGCGCTTCAGCCATCTATCAGCCTATCACAGGGTAGTGCGCAGTTGGTGATGGCCGATACCGGATTCGCGATGCTTCCCGGAACCCAGCAGTACGCCTTCGTGGTTTCGTTCAGTTTGGACTATTCTAATAATAAAGCGAGTATTTCCCAGCCATTTATCCTGTCACCGGCGTCGATCACTGTAATCGTCCCCGTTGGCGTGAAAGTGTCTGGCGTGGGCCTGGCCGACCAGGGAGCCAGTGATTTTCAGGGGAGCAGTTACCAGATTTACTCTACCGGGCCACTCAATGCCGGCGCTGCACTTGGGTTGACCTTCTCTGGCAGCTCGCAGACCGCGGCGACAGGGAGCAGCAACCCGGGGATATCTCCTTATCTGTTGGTTGGTCTGGGATTCGTGGGCTTGCTGCTCGTTGCGGCCGGCGTCTTACTCTTCCTGCGCGATCGCCGCAGGGCTAGGGTAACAGTACAGGGGGAGATGATCAAACCGGAAACAATGGATGACGAAACTGCCCGCCTGGCGGATGCAATCCTGGCACTGGACGACCGTTTTGCAGACGGGAAGGTTGACCGCCAGACGTACCAGCAGCAGCGGGCAGAGTTGAAAGAAAAATTGAAGAGCCGGCTGTGATCATCGAAGTTCGCAAGTTGGTGAAACGTTATGGCGCCAAGCCCATCTTGCGCGGGCTGGATTTTTCGGTCAATGAGGGCGAATTCGTGGCACTGGTTGGCCCCAATGGCGCGGGAAAGACGACGTTCCTGCGCGTGCTCGCATCCCTGGCACGACCCTCGCTGGGCAGCGTTAGCATTGCCGGTTTTCAGCTCCCATCCCAGGCATCTAGTGTACGGCGCAACCTGGGTGTGGTCAGCCACCTGCCGCTGTTATACGGCGATTTGACTGCGCAAGAGAACCTACAGTTCTACGGGAAGATGTATTGCGTGCCCGGGCTGCACCAGCGAATCAAGGAAGTGTTGGAACTGGTAGGGTTGTTCACCCGCCGGAACGACCTGGTGCGGACATTCTCGCGCGGTATGCAACAGCGCCTGGCCATTGGCCGGGCCGTCCTGCATGATCCGGCCGTGTTGCTCTTTGATGAGCCGTATACCGGGTTGGACCAGGAAGCCTGTGACATGCTCGACCAGATTCTGCGGGATGTGGCCGGACGCGGCCGGACGGTCGTGATGACCTCCCACGACCTGGGACGAGTGCAGGATCTGGCCTCGCGATTCGATGTGCTCACCCATGGGATTATAGCAGCCTCGACCACGCCAACCGGCTTGGGTCACAGGAACCTACTCGACTTCTACCGGCAGGCATTGGCAGGCTGATATGAGTGAATCTATGAACGTCCCTGCCTTGCCGGCCAACAAAAGCGCGCCATCTCGATCAACCGTCTTTTTAAAAGCCATCCTGGCAGTGGTCTGGAAGGACCTAGTGGCAGAACTGCGCAGCCGGGAACTACTCTCGGCCATGCTTGTCTTCGCTCTGTTGGTGATCCTGATTTTCAACTTTTCCCTCGAGCTGGACCTGCCGACCCGACGCGCAGTAACCTCCGGAGTGTTGTGGGTAACCTTCGCCTTCGCTGGAACGCTTGGCCTGAACCGCTCGATGGCGATCGAGAAAGATCGCGGCTGCCTGGATGGCTTGCTGCTGGCCCCGGTGGATCGAAGCGCCATTTATTTCGGGAAAACCATCAGCAATCTGGCCTTCATGCTGATCGTGGAAGCCATCATCCTGCCGGTTTACAGCCTGCTTTATAATACCAACCTTTTCAATCCAGGATTGATTGGCGTGACAATTCTTGGCTCGATCGGGTACGTTGCTGTGGGTACTTTGCTTGCCAGCATGGCGGTTCAGACTCGCACACGCGATATACTACTACCCATTTTGCTATTCCCGGTTGCCATCCCGGTTCTACTGGCATCGGTCAAGGCCAGCGAGGGATTGCTGCAGGGACTCGCCAGCAACGATATCATGCCCTGGGTAAATCTACTTCTGGTCTACGACGTAATTTTTATTGCGGTTGCTTTCATGACCTTTGACAACGTCGTGGAAGAATAATCACTTTCCATTTCGAAGGAGAGATATGAAACCTCAGTCCCCCGCTCTGAAAATACTCACTGTCTTTTCCGTGTTGTTATTCCTGGCAGCTCTGGCGATGGTGTTCTTTTTTACCCCCCTGGAGGAGACCATGAACTACGTGCAGAAAGTGTTCTATTTCCACATTTCAAACGCCTGGGTGGGGATGCTAGGATTCATGGTGGCAGCCGTGGCAGGTATTGCTTACCTGGTCAGCCATAACCGTAAGTGGGATATACTCGAAATGGCTGCCATCGAGATCAGTCTTGTTTTTTTCCTGATCGCGATTATGTTGGGTTCGATCTGGGCCCGGCCGGTCTGGAACACCTGGTGGACCTGGGATCCACGACTGACTACAGCTGCCATCGTAGAACTGATCTACCTGGCCTGTCTGCTGCTCCGCCAGGGCATCGACGACCCCGATCGACGTGCCCGCTTCAGCGCGGTCTATACCCTGGTCGGAAGCCTGAGCGTTCCGATAGCCTTCCTGTCCATCCGGTTGTTCCGGACGATTCATCCGGTGGTGATTGGAAACGGGGGTGCCAATGGCCAGGGCAGTTTCGCCATGACCTCTCCGATGCTGGCAACCATGTTTTTCTGCCTCTTCACCTTTTCGGTGATCTTTGTCACCCTGCTTTGGCACCGTGTACGCTTGGAAAACCTGATGGTCGCAGTAGAAGAACGTCAGATGGAAGTCCTCTAAGAAAGGAGCGGTTTATGTTGGATCCCACTATTTCGATCAAATACATGGTTGCAGGATACGTTGTTGTTGTGGTGGTTATCCCTGCCTACCTTGCCAGCCTGTATTTGCGCTGGTGCGCATTGAAGCGTAAACTCCAAGACCTGGATGATGTGGCAGAAAAGAAGTAAAACCTAGTCCCAGGTTTTATTATTAGAGATCCATAACCGCTTTCAGAACCTTTTGCCACCAGCTTTTTGTTAGTAAACTGTCTGAACCTCGGACAAAAGCATGAATAAATTGGAAATTGAAGTCGTTTAATTAATAATCCTCTACTGGGAGGAATGAAGAATAAGATCAGTCATTGGCTACCTACAGGTTTTTTAGACCAAATAGGAGCAACCACCATGACGGAACAGGTTACGGTTTAGGAATTAGAATTGAAATTGCTATAGCAAATTGTGATAGATTCATTCAGCTGGTTTGGGGCAGTTTACCTCCGGAGAAAATAAGATGCCAAGTGAAAAAGATGAATGGCTTACCCTCAGCCAGGCAGCCAGGCTGCTTGGGGTTCATCCCAGTACGGTCCGTTTGTGGTCGGACAAAGGGCATATCCCTGTCCATCGTACGCAGGGGAACCACCGGCGTTATATTCGTTCCGAGATTGAGTTGTGGGCACAAACTGCCCACCGGGCAGGCGGCGTGGAACCAGAGAATATCGTCCGATTTGCTCTACGGAGGATCCGCTTTAAAATCGGCAAGGGCCAGCTGGAAGCAGAAGGATGGTATCAGCAATTAACGGAGGAGGCGCGTGAGCAATACCGCAAAAGCGGACGGTACCTCGTTCAAGGTTTAGCCAGTTACCTTTCTGCTAAAGAATCGAGGGCACTGGCCGAAGCTCATTCTCTGGGGTATGAATACGCCAGCCGTGGCCGCCGATGCAATCTGAATAATATTGAGGCCGCCCAGGCATTCCTCTTCTTCCGCAATGCATTGCTTGAATCGATGATCTCCGTTTATAAGGAGGCCTGGGTACCCTCAGGAGCCGCATGGGGGGAAATGCTCACCCGTACACTCACTTTCACAGATCAAATCCTGCTTACCTTGTTGGAAACTTATCGAACACTCGAAAGCAACCATGCATGAACATGGAACCCTTCTGCATTTCGGTTTGGTTTAAATGGTTGGTCCCCATCATACTGGCAGTGTTGTTTTTTGGGTTGTTAACCCCACTCGTCAACAGCATCGTGACGCAATTTGAATCCAAATTCGTATATTAACGAAAAACGGAAACAATATACATGTCATTCCCGTCTTTAAATCTGGTCAGACACTCCCACCTTTTTCAAAATTCCCAATTAGCTGAAAATAAAATACAACCATGTCGTGGCCATGGATTTTAGGATAAAATTCATTTACAAACCCTTATGCCCGAATTCTTGAAGCTTGTTTCTCCATCTGAAGCTCTGGCGCTTCTGATGCATTCTCTCCCTGAAGGCGTTCCTGAAAACGAATTGGTTGATACGCTGCACGCAGCTGGCCGTGTTACTGCGGAGGATATACGCGCCTCGCAATCATTACCGTCTTTTTCACGTAGTAGCATGGATGGTTTCGCGGTGCGCGCAAGTGATACATTTGGAGTATCCGAATCGTTGCCTGGGTATCTGTCTATTAAGGGCGAAGTACCCATGGGAGAGGAACCGGCATTCTCCATAGAATCCGGGCAGGCGGCTATCATCCATACAGGAGGAATGTTGCCTCAAAATGCTGATGCGGTCGTGATGTTGGAACAGACTGAAAGAACCCGAAACGATGAGATTGCTGTCCTGAGGGCGGTTGCGCCAGGCGAAAACGCAATCCTGGTGGGGGAGGATGTTCAGGAGGGACAAATCGTAGTAAGGTGTGGAACCCAAATCCGATCGGCGGAAGTAGGGGGTTGCATGGCACTTGGAATAACACAATTGCGTGTAGCTATAAGACCCAAGATAGGGATACTCTCCAGCGGAGATGAAGTCATCCCACCAGACCAGGTACCAGGTCCGGGCCAGGTACGCGACGTTAATTCATATTCCCTGGCTGCACTTGTGACTGAAGCCGGTGGGGAACCGGTGTTGTATGGTATTGTCAAAGACAAGTTAGAGTTTTTGAAAGATCGAGCAGCCAAAGTATTATCCGAATGCCAGTCAATGATCATTACCGCCGGTTCATCTGCCAGTGCACGCGATATGACTGCAGAAGCGATTGCTTCCCTTGGAGCTCCTGGAGTTGTGGTGCATGGAATCAATATCCGGCCAGGAAAACCGACCATACTGGCGGTCTGCAATGACAAGGCTGTAATCGGACTGCCGGGCAACCCGGTCAGCGCAATGGTCATTGCAGGGCTGTTTGTGGTTCCATTAATTAAAAGATTGCTGGGGGAGAAAGTACCTCGGCCAGACAAGTCCTGCATGGCCCGGCTTACACTAAACATACCGTCACAGGCCGGGAGGGAGGACTGGATTGCAGTGAAATTAATCCCTTCCACAAACCAGAGCGATGAACTCGATACCTGGTTGGCAGATCCCATCTTCGCAAAAAGCAACCTCATATTCTCCCTGGCTGCCGCAGATGGACTGGTTCGGATTCCTGCGGATGTAACTGGATTGGAATCCGGTGAACGCGTGCAAGTTTTTCTTTTTTAACGGAGTATATAGATCGAATGTCTGTTTACCTTCACGATATTCCTCTCAACGAAGCGAAAGCGCTTTTTGAAGCAGCCTTAACAGACGCACAGCTTTGGGGCATTCTAGGGGAGGAAAACATCCCGCTGGATGTGGATGCCCTTGGACGCGTCCTGGCGGAAGCAATCCTGGCGAAAGTATCTTCACCGCATTATCATGCAGCTGCGATGGATGGGTTTGTAGTCCGGGCAGACCAAACGGTGGGTGCACAGCCATCAAATCCACTTATGTTGCGTATAGGCGATCAAGCCAGGTATGTTGATACCGGCGATCTTGTTCCCGACGGTTTTGATGCTGTCGTTCCAATTGAGAATGTTGAGTCACGGGACGAAAATGGCAAGATCTCAAAGAATATCCGGTTGCCCAAGTCTATCCGTATCCGGGCTGCGGTGACACCCTGGGCGTATATTCGCATGATGGGAGAGGATATCATTGTTACACAATTGGTTTTGCCGGCCGGTCACTTACTGCGCCCAGCCGACCTGGGTGCAATTGCAGCGGCAGGATACCAGGAAATCCAGGTGGCCCGGAGACCACGCGTGGCAATCCTACCTACTGGGAGCGAACTGGTCCCAATCGGTAGCATCCTGAAACCCGGATCCATCTTGGAATACAACTCGCTTGTTTTGGCTGCCCAGATTCGAACCTGGGGTGGGCTTGCTACGCGGCTGCCAATCATCCCGGATGATTTTGAGGCCATTTGTGTGCGCATCAGGGAAATTGCCCCAGAATATGATCTGATACTGCTTGGTGCTGGTTCATCTGCCGGAGCGGAAGATTTTTCAGCGAAGGTGGTGGAAAAACTTGGGACGCTGTTGGTTCACGGCGTAGCGGTCAGGCCGGGACACCCGGTCATATTGGGATTGTTGAATATCGATAATCGAACAATACCGATCATTGGCGTGCCTGGTTATCCGGTCTCTTCGGCGATGACTGGTGAAATATTCGTGGAACCTTTGCTTGCGAAGTGGTCAGGACGCCGTGCGAATGAAATGCCGGTGGAAATGGCCGAAATGACCCGAAAAATTACTTCCCCGGCCGGAGACGATGACTATATCCGGGTAGCTGTGGGAAAGGTGGGAAAAAGAACGCTGGCTGCGCCGCTGGCACGCGGGGCCGGTATCATTACCTCGCTTGTCCATGCGGATGGGTTGGTTATTCTCCCACGTGGCGTGCAAGGAGTTGAAGCTGGTGAATTGGTACCTGTGCTGCTCTATTCAAAAAAAGCGGAGATCGAAAGGACAATTTTCTGCATTGGCTCGCACGACCTGACCATGGATCTATTGGCCCAGTTCCTGATCAAGCGTGATCGTCGGCTTACATCAGCAAATGTTGGATCGCAGGGCGGATTGGTCGCTTTGCAGCGCGGAGAGGCACACCTGGCCGGCTCGCACCTGCTGGACCCGGAAACGGGTGAATATAACATTTCCTATCTTCGCAAATACCTGGCGGGAATCCCTACTATGCTTATGGCTTTGGTTTTACGGGAGCAAGGCTTTATGGTTAAAAGAGGAAACCCTAAAAGTATCAAAAGCCTGAAAGATATCAACAAGCCAGGAATCGTTTTTGTCAACCGACAACGAGGTGCCGGAACGCGCGTATTGCTTGACTACCATCTCGGACTGGAGCGCATTCCACTCGAATCCATTCATGGATATCATCAAGAAGAATATACCCATTTGGGCGTGGCCATGGCAATTTCCTCGGGGCGTGCCGATTGTGGTCTGGGCATTGCGGCCGCGGCCCAAGCCCTTGATCTGGACTTTCTACCACTGTTCCAGGAACGCTATGATCTGGTCATCCCAAAAGAACATGCCACGAGCCAGTTACTGGCCCCCTTATTCGATGTCATTGCTGACAAGAAGTTTCGTTTTGCGGTGGTGGCGATGCCCGGGTATGACGTTTCTGTCATGGGTAAATTGATACTGGAAACATAATATCTTCTCACGATTGCCTACCTTGATGTGTTTGCCGAGATCAGCCTTTAGCTTGGAATCCCTCTACTACCGGCCTTGAAATGGAAGACGGCTGGGCAGAGCGCGATACAATAAAGTTTTGATCTGCAACTGGTTGTGGGCCGGAGGAATTCATTAAAAATAATGGCCGCGTGGCTATACGGTTTGGCTATGGATGTATAATTGAAAGTTAAGGAGACGTGTTATGAATTGCCGAGGCGGCTGATTGATTTATTTATGCAGGCGTGTGCCGCCCACATGGATTAGTTGATTATAAAACGCTGACTGCTGGCAAGGTTTAATTTAAATCCGCCCGTCGCTGCTTGATCAGTTCCAGAACGCGCTTCCAACTGCCGGTGAATTGCGAACGGAACAATTGCACCGGGCCGAAGCCCTCAAACTCCTCGATCTCCAGACCATCGTCCAGGTATCCACGCTTGAAGTCGGGCAGTTTCTCCATCAGTTCATCGATGACCTTCTGGGGCACCGGGTTGAACAGGCGGTAAACCACCGGCGGGTTCTGTTCAATCAGTTTGTCGGCGGTGCCTTCCCAGTTGATCGTGCCGCACACCTTGCCGCCCACCATCTCCGTGAAATGGTGCAGGCCGCGCGCCCCGCCAGCGATGAACGTTCCTGGCATGCCGCGCTTTTCCATCATGATGTACATCTTGCGGGCCACGGCAAGGCCAGCCTGCCAGAGCACATCCGGGGAGATGTCGATCTTCTGGCTCTCCACCACTTTCTTCAAATGGTCGTCGTAGATGCCGGCAATGTGGGAGAGGAACAGTTTGGGGTGCTTGCCGGTCTTCTGGGTGGCCTTCTCGTAGGTGTCCATCAGCACGGTGGCCTGCTTGATGCCGAATATCTCGGTAGCATTCAGCGGAACGTCCTTGCCCACCAGGTATTCCATGGCCACCAGTCCGGAATGCGTGGTAGGGATCTTGCAGCAGATATTCGGCGACAGCTTGCGGTTCTCCATGGCCTCGCGGATGACCACGTCCGGGTCGTCCTCGTGGATCGGGTCGCCCTGGATGGAGACGTAGCCCTGATCTTCTTTGGATTTCTTAAAGATTGGCAGGAATCGGTCGCTGATCGGTTTAACCAACTTGCGCTGGAAGATCGCGATGGATTCATCGTCGTTGGGTGATTCTTTGATGGCTTCGTCCAGCAGCTTGCGGGCGTAAGCTCCCTCACTGGGGTGGTCGACCATTTTCTGCGAGTAGGATGGGTTGTTCGTGCAGCCGGTAGCCCCGTTGGCGATGGCCAGGTCGGCCTGGTCACGTGTAGGGTTGTTGATCCAAAATTCAGTCGGGGTCTGCTTGGCAACACGAATGAAATAGGGTTCTTGCATGGATGGGCTCCTTCTTTAGAATGATAAAAATTAATTTCCTATAGATTCGCCAATGCAGCGGCCAGTGCTTCGATCGCCAGGCGCGGGCTGGATAGAATGGGCACTTTCTGTTCTTCGGCCAAGAGAGCGTCAGCCACGCGCGCCATGGAGGCCTGCGCCAGGATGACCACATCGTTGCGGGCCATCAGTTCGACCAATCCCTGGCTTACCAGGAGATCGTGCGTGGCCGTGTCGCCGGAGGAAAGGGCGGCAAAAGCGCCCTCGCACAAGAGGGCGTCGACCTTTGCATCCAACCGGAAGGCGCTGGCCTTGGCCTGCACAAGCTCGGTGGTTGGTTTGAGCGTGGTGGGAGCGGTGGCAGCCACGCCGATGCGCTTTCCCATAGAAAGGGCCTTCTCAATCATCGCATCGTCGATCTTAAGCACCGGGATGCCAGCCAGCGGGCGGACGGCTTCCACGCAGGGAGAGATGGACGAGCAGGTGCACTGCACGATGATCGCACCGGCCCGTTCGGCCGCCACGACGTTCTCAGCCACGCGTTGGTAGATGAATGGGGACAGACCTCCTTGCGCCATGACGGTCTTCAGCAGCATCTCATCGGCGATGTGGAAGACCTCCGTCCCGGGGGGCAGGAGCTCCTTGGACAGGCTGTTGAACAACACGACCAGGGAGGACACGGTATGCAGGAAGGCAACTTTTATCGGCATTTGGGTCTCCTCATTATTAAATTTATATTCTTATTCCATCGACAAGGCCGGGGTTTCGAGCAGTTCGGTCAGGTCACCCAGGAAGCGGGCGCCTCGGGCGCCGTCCAGCACGCGGTGGTCGAGGGACAGGCTGAGAGTCAGCATTGCGGCGGGTACAACCTTCCCGGCTTCCACCATGGCCTGTTCCTTGATGCGCCCGACTGCCAGGAGTGCTGCTTGGGGCGGGTTGAGCACGGCCTCGAAGGCATCGATGCCGTAGGCGCCCAGGTTGGATATTGTGAAGACTCCCAATTCCTGGTCGGCCGGCAGCAGGCTCCCGGCGCGCGCGCGCTTGGTCAGGTCAGCCAACATCTGGGAAATTTCGGTCAGCCCCAGACGATCGGCGTTGCGGACCACAGGCACGAGCAGACCGGCCGGGGTATCGACCGCCACGCCAACATGTACTTCGCTCAGCAGACGCATGCCCCCGGGAGTCCACTGGGCCATCACTTCGGGATGCCGGGCCAGGGTGCGGGCGCAGAAGAAGACCAGCAGGTCGGTGTAGGTAAGGTGGACGCCGGAATGCTGCTCCAGCTTGGCCTTGAGCTGATCACGCAATGCCACCAGCGGGCGGGCGTCAACCAAGACGTGCAGGTAGAAGTGCGGTGCGCTGGTGAAGCTTTCAACCATCCGTCCGGCCGACCGCTGCCCTGCACGGTGGAAAGGTCCACGCCCATCTCGGCCGCAGTTTTGGCCGCCACGGGAGTAATCCTGGCAGATGCGTCGTTGCCCAGGCTGCGCACATTCCAGGCCACGACCCGTCCGCCGGGGCCGCTGCCGGAGGCCTGGCGCAGTTCTAAGCCCATCTTTTTGGCCAGCCTGCGTGCGGCTGGACTGGCCTTGATCTTGCTGGAAGAGACTACCACGGCATTTTCGACGGCTGGCCGGGTTTCCATGAGCACTCCTGCGGGTCCGACGGCGATTGGCAGGACTGCCGGAGTCCCTTCCGCAGGCATAGCTTCGCCTTCCTTGACCAGGATCGCGATGACCGTCCCTACCGGGACCGTCGCGCCGACCTGGTACAGGATCTTGCCCAGCACGCCGGTTTCGGATGCCTCGACCTCAACCGTGGATTTGTCGGTCTCGATCTCGAAGAGCGGCTCGCCGGCATGGACCTTCTGCCCCTCGGCCTTGCGCCACCCAACCAGGGTGCCTTCGTCCATCGTCAGGCCCATGCGGGGCATCACGATCTGGCTGGTCATTAGCGCTTCCTTCCATCCAGAACACGGTGGACCGCTGCGATGATGGCGGCCTCATCGGGGATGGTGGCAAACTCGAGTGGTGGGCTGAACGGAATGGGTACGTCCATCGCTCCCAATCGTTCGATGGGCGCATCCAGGTAGTCGAAGGCTCCATATGCGATTGAGGCGGCCAGTTCGGCTGTCGTCCCGAAGTGGTTGTAGCCCTCGTCGATAATAACCGCCCCGCCGGTCTTGGCAACCGACTGGACCAGGGTTTCCGTATCGAGCGGCGTCAGGGTGCGCGGGTCGACCACTTCAGCACTGATGCCTTCCGCCGCCAGCTTCTCGGCTGCTACCAGGGTTGGGTGGATCATACGAGAAAGGGCGATCAGGCTGACATCCGTGCCCTGGCGCTTCACATCCGCTTTCCCAAACGGAATTGTGTACTCTTCCTCCGGGACCAGTCCCTTGACCTTGGCATACATGACCTTGTCCTCAAAGAAGACCACCGGATTGGGCTCTCGCAGGGCGGTCTTGAGCAGGCCCTTGGCGTCGTACGGCGTGGAAGGCACCACTACCTTCAAGCCGGGGACGTGCGCCATCCAGGCGTGCCAGGACTGCGAGTGCTGCCCGCCCGATGAACGTCCGCCGCCCATGGTGGCGCGGATGGTGATCGGCACCTGCACTTGTCCGCCGGTCATATAGCGCATCTTGGCAGCCTGGTTGACGATCTGGTCCATGACCAGAGTGATAAAGTCGCCGAACATCAGCTCCGGGACGGGGTGCATACCGGTCATGGCTGCCCCGACCGCTAAGCCAACGTAACCCTCTTCACTGAGCGGGGTGTCGATGATGCGGTCGCCGCCATATTTCTGAAACAACCCCTCGGTGCAGCGGAACACTCCTCCCCAGGCGCCCACATCTTCGCCCAGCACGAAGATGGTCTCATCCCGCGCCATCTCCTCGTCCAGTGCTTCACGGATTGCTTGAGCAAACGTCAGTTCACGCATAGACATGTTCACCTACTTCACTAATATCCGGGAAAGCCGCCGCCTGGGCTGTCGTTACGGAAGCCTGCACGCGCGTTAGGACTTCCTCGTGCATTGCCTCGATATCTGCCGGGGCGACGACCTGATGGTCGAGCAGGACCTTTTCAAAACGCGGTAGGGGATCTTTGGCCTTCCAATCGGCGATCTCCTCTTTTGAACGATAGGCCGTACCAGGCTCACCCGAATGGTGGCCGCCATAGCGAAAAGTATTGCAGATCAGGGTTGCCGGACCCTGGCCTTTTCGGGCCGCTTCGACCAGTTCGTGGGCGGCTCGGTAGACCGCCAACACGTCGTTGCCGTCCACCTCCAGGCTGTGCATACCCATGGCCTCCGCGCGCGCACCCAGGCCCGGTCCGGAGACCAGTTTCTTGTAGTTGGTAAACT
>JBEKEB010000051.1:0-24250 GCA_050014055.1 Anaerolineales bacterium
GGCGGAATGGTTGCTCGCCCGATAAAAGCTGGTTTGAAGCGCTGAATCAATCTGTATCTAAAATCGTTCAGGCTCCTGGCAGCTGACCACGAGGCTGACAATATGCAAGATGCAGCCGACCCGCATAAAGGTTTGAGAATTCAGATTCTGTCAAGGGTTGGGAGGCCGCTGATGCCTTTTTAACCACCACCGCCATCGCCCCCGGGATTATTGTTGCGATGGCATTTTGTGCAGGTGGCAGTGGAGTCATTGACGGGATGGCAATCTGCGCAGGTGGCACCATGATGTTCAAGACAGCTTCTCCGTCCACACGCGTCCGGGTGGGCAAAGTTCGCATTCCAGTTGCTCGTGGAATGACATTGGACACAATTGGTACTGAACTGCCCGACATGGGAGGCCGGCTCGGGGTGGCAGGAAACACAGTCACGGGGGGTATTTATGAAGATGTTATTGGCATGGCAGCGGGTGCAGGCCAGGCCAACATGTGCGCCGGTCAATGGGAAGGGGGTGGGGTAACCAAGTTTATCATGTGAAAAATGAGCCGGATCGATGAAGGTCAGCGTGGCATTTGTGCCGCGGTGGTCCGGGTGACACGACCAGCACGAACCGCTCATTCCGCCCGCCAGCAGCGATCCGTGCAGGGTCTGCGAATCAAATTGCTGGGCGGTAATGTCGGTGTGGCATTTCATGCACAGGGATGCCATCCCCGCCGCATCCCAGAAAGGTGAATGGCAGGCTGAACAACGTGATCCAATGACTGCATGGGAACTGACTCCCCCAAGCGGTTTGCCCGATTGGGCATTGAGCGGCCCAGGGCTGAAAAGGACGCCGCCCCACACGATGAGCACGGCTGACAGGACGAGGATCGCCAGAACTGCAATAATCAAGCCGGAACGGGTCAGACATCCAAGACGTGACTTTTCCACAATTCATCCTAATGGAGAAGGGTGGCGTAGTATAGCGCCCCTGCGATATGGAAAAAAGCGGCAACGAAAAGCGTTATCCCGATCGGGATGTGGACAGCATACCAGACGGACAGCGCTTTGCGCGAGCGCGCCAGCGCGGCGCTCTGGGTTTCTCCGGCAGGCGATTCCAATGCAACGCCTTCCACCGTGCGCGGGATGCGGGTGTAAATGTAGCGGCCAACAAAACCGCTCGCCACGATGATAATCGTCAGCAGTGTTAGCGCGCCTGCCAGCCCGTTAAATTTCCACGAGGTATGCAGGAGCACCATAAACGGTCCGACCAGGCCGGTAAAGATGTGGAACTGGAGCCAGTCAGACATTCGTCCCCAGCGGGCCAGCCGGCTGCGCTTGCGCAGGGAATAGAGGATCTCGGTCATCAGCATCAGAAGGAAGCCAACAATGCCAAGCAGGTGCCCGAACAAGCCTGCCGCAGCAGGAATGGCTTTTGTCTGCCAGACAACCACGGCATAAACGCCGCCAATCAGCAGCATTGCCAGCAGGGCAAACCAGACTTCCGGGTTACCGGTTCTACGCAACATTTTTCCGATCCGCAGAAGAATTAAGCCAGAATTCCATCAGCAGCTCGCCCAGCGGCGCGTCCGGGTGAAGCAACTGCGGGCGGATGAGGGTAATATCAACCTGCCCGGAGACCAATTCCTGCAAAGGCAGCGAAAGAGTCTGTTCGCCCATCAGCAGCGCCCCAGTGATTGTCCGTTCACCGAGCACCAGGCGTAATTGATTGACACCGCCTCCTTTGGCCACGGCGATCGTATTCGGCAGTTGCTGCCAGGTTTCGCTGGAGCCGCGCATGATGCTCAGCGGGGAATCATCCTTCCCGCTGCCAATTGCACCTATGATGGTCGTCATAACTCCCCCCAGCCGCAGTACGTTGACGGCCACGGCGCGCCGGTACACCGCAGCGCTTCCGGCCATATTAAGCCCGGCGGCCCTGCCCTGTTCCCGGGCAGGATTCCAGAGCATATCGAGGGACTTCTTGCCGGTCAGCGGATCGTAAACCTGCCCCACATCTCCTGCGGCGAACACGTCAGGAGTACTGGTCTGCATGGTTTCGTTGACAAGGATGCCGCGTTCCACATCCAGGCCGGCCGCCTGCGCCAGTTCGATGCGGGGACGGGCCCCAATCGCAACCGCCACCATCCCGCAGCCGATCGTTTCCGCCTGCGTGGTGCGGACGGCACTGACACTGCCGCGGCTTCCCAGGATTTCAGCGATCTCGGTATTCGGGTGGACGCGAACCCCTTTATGTTTCAGACGGTCTTCCACCAGATGCGATTCTACGTCATCCAGCAGGTTGGGCCAGTACCGGTCGCCGCGTAAGAAGAAATGTACCTGGACCTTGCGCGCCGCCAGCCCCTCGACCAATTCGAGAGCCAGGACGCCTCCACCGACCACCACCGCCGTGCGCGTGTGGTGCACCCGATTTAAGATTGCGTGCGTATCCTCAAGATGGTCGAGGTACATCACATTCTTCAGGTCCGCCCCCGGAACAGATAATAAAGCAGCAGTAGTGCCGGTGGCAAGCAGGAGCCGGTCATACGCCAGCGGTGAAGAGTGGTCCAGCGCCAGCTTGTGCTCCTTCGGCAGCAACCGGATAGCCTCTGCTTTCACCTGCTTCACATTCAACCGGTGCCAATCCTCCTTGGAATAGATATACAGTTGCTCTTCGGGGAGTTCGCCAGTCAGGAAATAAGCCAGCCCAGGGCGCGAATAAAAGCCGTTTGCATCATTGCTTACCATAAAAATCTCGGCTGAGCGGTCCACGCTGCGGATCGTTTCGGCGGCAGAGACGCCCGCCACACCCATCCCAACGATAACGTGCCGGGTCATTGTTCGCGCTCCCGAAAAAGATTGATCCGTTCGAACCGCAGCACCCCGCGCGGGCAGCGGTTCACACATTCACCGCAAGTCAGGCAATACGAATCGATCACGTGCTTTCCAAGCCAGACATAACGGCGGACGTCAATGCCGATGGGGCAATTAAATGTACAAATACCGCACTGCACACAGCGGGTTGGTTCGGGAACAACATGCCCGCTGGCAAGAATTTCGCTCCGGCTCGGAGCGAGTGGATTTTTTTTGTCAGGCATGATTTTTTAACCATCCGTCCATCTAATGATACCCGTAAATTATATCAACAACAACCGGGAAACTTGCACATCCAAGATCTTCATAAAGTCCATTTGATGTGTCATGGCGAGGCGTTTTTTTTGCCCAAGCAAATCCTGCATGGTACGATGAGATTGCTTCAACCGGCACAGAACAACGGTTTCGCAATGACACAAGGCAGGAAGGCACGACTTCAAGCACACCGTGACATGAGCACCAGACTGAAACGAAGGAGAATAAGATTACTATTTGGACACGTGGACAAACCCGTTTTTAGCAAAACCCATCTATTCCATAGCGCGACCGAACCCGGAGCCCTTTTTCGCTCTGGTGCCAGAGGTGGTGCGATATTTCACAGAGGCTGGACGTTATTTTAATAATCCTGATGTCCTTCGGAAGTCTGTTGAATACCCTCAGCTTCCCCCGTCTTTTTGCGCCAGACGCTTTTCGATCTCTTTTGAGGTCTTAGTGATGGACAGGCCCCCATAAGCGGTGCAGCGCAAAGCGGAGGGAAGCAGCTTCCCGACCGCATCCATGCTTTCGATTACCTCATCCAGGGGGATGACTGGATCATATCCGGCCAGGGCCATGTTGGCACACGCCAGGGCATTGCTGGCCGCCAGGACATTTTTACCCAGGCAGGGTACCTCCACCCGGTTGGCAACCGGGTCGCAGACCAAACCCAGGATGTTCTGAAGTGCCATCGAAGCCGCATTCACTGCCTGTCCGGTCGACCCGCCTGCCAGAGAAACCAGAGCAGCTGCCGCCATGCCTGATCCGGCGCCGCATTCCGCCTGGCAGCCGCCCACTTCTGCCGCAAAAGTGGCATGGGCGGCAATAAAGATACCGATCAGCCCGCCAGCCAGCATGGCGCGTGTCATTTTCTCCCTGGAAAGGCCCAGCGCGTCCGCCGCCCCGATGCAAGCGCCCGGCAAGCCGCCGCAGGATCCGGCCGTCGGGGCAGCCACGATCAAACCCATGGCGCTCTTCGATTCCATCAAGGCGGTGGTATACAGGATGATCTGGTTCAACACGCCGGCCTCGATCAAGCGGCGATTTTCCATCTGGGTCTGGAAATTGCCGGATTGATAGCCAAGAATCCGGTCGGCATACTCCGTTCCAGCCAGCCCGGCCTGGATGGCGTTCTGCATAACATCCATAATGACGCCCATTTTTTCCAGCACCTGTTCCGCGCTGAGGACGCCGCGGGCGCCCTCATAATGGACAGCCAACTCCCACAGATCGAGATGCTTATCCCGGTTGTATTCGAGCATCTCGGCGCAGGTAATGAAGGGGACATTGATTCCCCCATGCGACAGGACCGGCAGCACCGGTGCGATCTGTTTGATAGAGCAGGTATCAAATTGGGAACGCAATGCGAAGAGGGTTTCCTGCGCCAAGAATCCCAGGGATTTTATCTCGGCAAAGCAGGTAGTCTCCCCCCTTAGAAGGAGAATTTCATCCGCCATGACATTCTCCCGCAGGTACGCCACCAGCTTTTCTCCGGCTGAACCGACAGATATAAGCGTCTCGTAATAGTCGCCCGCCAGGGAAACCTTGACTCCATCAATCTCAGTCACTTCGATGATACCGCCACCAGTGGATATGGCAGTCAGGGTATGTTTCTCTCTGGAATTCGTGACCGTCATCTGGTAGGTGTTGGGGTGGCTGGCTTTTATGGGGGTGATATTAATCCTGACTTTAATCCCGGCGGATTGAAGCGCCTGGGCGGAGTTCAGCAGCCGTGGGTCGGTGGTATCCCAACCCAGCAGACCAGCATATAAGCCCATATCTGATCCCTGGCTAGCATGGGTGGTCGCCAAAGAGCCATCCGGATCGAATTCAACCAGCACATCTTCGATCTCTCCATCCATCAAATCCCGCACCATACGGCCGATGCGGACCGCCGCGGCGCAATGCGAACTGGAAGGCCCACGCATAACCGGACCGATTACATCGTTGAATATACTTGGGTAGGTAGATATCATTTTTCGCTTCTTTTCAGTTTATATGGATTCACTTACAAACCCTCCAGATAATGGCTGATGGCCTGTACGACCAATTTATGGTCATCGGCCTGCGCCAGCCCGGACACGCAGATCGTGCCAACCATCCCGGTACCCTTGAGAATGTTCGGGAAACAGCCGCCGTGCGGAGCATATTCACTCTCGGGCAGCAGGAACTTCTCTTCGATGCTTTTGCCCTCGCTCTTCAACAATTGGCCCAGGTAGAACGAGCTGTGTCCAAAGCGATTGACCAGCCTGACCTTGCGCTTGACCCATTCGTCATTGTCTGCACAGGTGCCCGGCCGGCTGGCGTGGAAAAGCTGCTGTTCGCCGCGCCGGATATCGATGGTGATGGGGAGTTCGTTCTGGATGGCATACTCCACCAGCCAGCTGCCGATCTGCCAGGCGGTATCCTCATTAAATCCGGTAAATTGCAGCTGCTGCTCTTCAATTAGCAGGTGTTCTATTATTTCATCCATGGGATTTCCTTTCGGGTGACCTTCACAATCTACCAAGGATTTCATCGCGCTTGTGGATGTATTCTTCTTCTGTAACAAGCTCCTTCTCGTGCAAGTGTTGCAACTCGTCTAAATGCTCCTCGATGGTACGCGGTTGGCCAGGTGATGAGCCGGGTGTGGCTACACCAAAAGAACTGGTCAGATTAATGTGGGTCTGACTCGCCATGATGCTGTTAGGCACGACCACACGGCGGTTGTCGTCGGTCTTCATGAGGGTATAACCAAGGTTGATGCTTTCGACTAATCCCGTTTCCAGCCCGGTAGGCGCGGTGACCTGCAGGTGGTCTCCAACGTTGAAGGGGCGATAAAGAAGAAGGGAAATCCCGGCAATGAGGTTGCCCAGCGTATTTTGGGCTGCCAAACCAATGATGACCGAGAGGATACCGGCGCTGGCCAGCCAGGCTGTGCCCAATCCCGCCAGCGCGGGAACCAGGTGTGCATATGAAATGAATGCAAAAATGTAGACGGCAAAACGGGCGAGTTGTGACAGAAATTTAACCGCTGTGCGGTCCACGCGGTTGTGTGTATCTTTTTTAAACAGTCGTTGGACTGCCAGATGCGAAGCACGGCCAAAAAGCCAGGCTAAGAATAGAAAAATGAGACCATAGAGAATTGCACCCAATAAAGTTTTTGGATCCGTTAAGGCTCCGTTTTTGATTTGTTCCAATATGTTCATCGTGATTCCTTTATATTTATATTTATTGCAACACCTTATCCAGGTAATTCAGAAATGGCTTCATTGCCCGGCAAACGACAACCACCTTTTCAGGAAAATCGCCGGCCAGGACTTCCTGGTCTGGGAAGTGATGCAAAACGGTCACTTGCTTGAGCTGCAGCAACTCGATTTCAGGATGGGACCGGTCATAGCCTTTCGGGGCAGTTTTGAGGCGCTCCCCTTCGATTTTTCCAAACTGCTCAACAAAGTCTTTAGCGCCTGTAATGCGCTTGAAGGTCGCAGCGTGCTGAGCGATTGCCTGTCTGAACCGTTCCAATTGCTCCGCGCCGGGCATATACAACCCGCCTGCGACCAGGCTTTGGCCATGCGGCTGGATGGAAACATAATATCCCTGCATGATCGATTTTCTGCCACCCGGTGCAATGATTGCAGAGAAGTTCGTATGATAAGGAGATTTGTCCCTGGAGAAGCGGATATCACGATAGATTCGTGCGACACACTCCTTGGAGGAAAGCGCCTGCAAATTGTCGGACATTCTGAGTTCGTCGATCAGGGTGTCGATGAATTCGCTAAATATATTCCGGGCAGTCTCATAGTCGGCACGGCTACTGTCAAACCAGCCCTTGACATTATTCTGACTCAAATTATCCAGGAAATTAAGGATGGGCAGGAAATTAATTTTTGCTTGCATGCTCGTTTCGCTTTCTGAGTTGCCAGTACCAAGAACTAGCGGTTACTTTGCCAGCCCGATCACCTTGCGGGGACCTTTGTCGCCCATCAGGGCGAGCACGTGCAGGTTGACCGGGTTGGGGCCGGGTTTGAGGCTGGCGGGGTCGATGCCCAATTCCGGCAGGATCTCAGGCCAGATCCGCACTCCGAATTTTATGTATTGTCCACCTTTGGCTTTATAGGTTGGCAGGCCGTTGTCATCCACACCCACCAGCAGGATGGAAGCGACAAAGTCGACTGTTTGCCCGGCCGGTGCGGGGGCGGGCTGCGGCTGGCTCGCGGCGGCCGCCAGACCATCCCGCAGAGCGGTAATCTCGGCCTCGATCTGGTCCAGGCGCTCGGTCAGCGCCTGGAAGGCCTGGCGCAGTTCAGCGGGGGTCGTTTTGTCGAGGGCAGGGGGTTTGGTTTCCATGATTTTATTTTCCTCCTGATTTACAGAAACTCTTTCAGTAATTATTTTAATAATTTGAGGAATTCTTCACGTTCCAGTTCGCAATCCCGTAAGATTTTTAACATCAAGCCAGGCCCGATTGATTCACCTCGATGAACGGGTACAACCGTATGCCTTCCGTCTGCATGGCTGAGAAAATGGTGACTCCCTTTCACACGCAGGAGTTCAAATCCAGCCAGCTTTAAGGCAGCAATAACTTGATTTCCTGTCAGACGGGGAAATTTCGTCATCCTATTTCCACTGAAATTCGCTGAACGCCAATGAATTGCTGTGGTGGCGTCGCTCGTTCCACTTCAAGGCATAGTTCAATTGCCTCACGGATACGCTTCATAAGAGTATCCAATGATTTTGCTTGGGTGTGGCAGCCAGTAAGTTCCGGTACGCTGGCGACATACCAACCTTCCTCGTCACGTTCGACAATTACACTAAATTCTCTTGTCATATGACAACCTTTCTTCGACTGTTTCTATTATGCACGAAATGAAGCACAATGGCAAGCATAAACAAATCGGGCAGCAGGATACCCTGCCGCCCGACTGCTATCTATTTTCTCTTCCCTGTTCCCTATTGCTTCGGGAACCGGCTCAACACGACCGCCTCGGTGGGCACCAGTCCCTTTCCGCCGAATTTCAACCCGGCCGGGGCTGGGCCGGCCTCCTTCGGAGCTCCCTGGTAGATGTAGATCTGGGTGCCTTCCACGGCATATTTCAACTCCACGTAAGACTGGCCGGTCAGGGTACCGACCATATCGGCGGCGCAACTGGTGACCCAGCCAATCACCTTGCCGCGCTTATCCAACACCGGGTCGCCGTTGTGAGCCATGCGCACACCCTTCTCGGGGAACTGGAAGCGGCAGACCACGCCCAGGCGGGCCTGTTCGCGGGCAACGAAGGCCTCCCGTCCGATGAACCAGGGTTTGCTGGTCTTGACGTAGCCGCCGAAACCAGCCTCGCCCACGCCCAGGTCAGGCTGGCCGGTTTTGCCGGAACCGAGCCCCATCTCGTGTCCGTAAAGCGGCAAGCCGGCCTCGGTGCGCAGGGAGTCGCGTGCGCCCAGTCCGATTGGTTTCACGCCGAACTTTTCACCGGCTTTGAGCACGGCATTCCAGAAATCCACCGCCCGTTCGGGATGAACGAACAACTCGAAGGCCATCTTCTCGCCGGTGTAACCGGTGCGGGAAACGATCAGGTCGAATCCGCCCACTTTGGCGTCGCACAATTCGGTGCGCTGGAGCCCCAGCACGCGTTTGCGTGTTTCGGCGCTGACACCCATAGCCAGCAGGATGTCCCGACTCTTGGGGCCTTGCAGGGCAATGTCCACACGCATTTCCGCACTGGCGCGCGGATCGCGCAGGTTGCGGATGACGGCCTCATAACCGAGCGTGCGACTGCCTGGCCGCAAATTGTCAATCTTCACTTTGCCATCCCGGACCGCTTCCAGCCAGGTGCGGTCCTTGTCGTCGTTGGAGGCGTTGACCACCATCAGGAATTTGTCCACAGTCCTCCGGTAAACCAGCGTGTCGTCGATGACGTTGGCATCCGGGTCGAGAAAGTGAGTATAGAGCGACTCGCCTGGCTGCAATGAACCGACCGAGTTGCCACAAACGCTGTCCAGGAAAGAGGCTGCATCCAGGCCCTCCAATTGATAGACTCCCATGTGCGAAACGTCGAACAGGCCGGCGGCCTGGCGGGTAGCCAGGTGCTCTTCCACCACCGATGAGTACCAGACCGGCATCTCCCAACCCGCGAACGGGACCATTTTTGCACCCAGTGATTTATGGACTTCGAAGAGAGGCGTCCTGCGCAGGGATGCTTCGGTCTCCTGCCATTGGAAATCGGGCAATGGCTTGCCTTTTCCTGCCCCCGAAATACCGATGAACCAGGGTTTCTCCGCCCCAGAGCTTTTATCCGTTTCAAGCCGTGAATCCGTTAAGGATTGTGTTGATGACTCTGCCACCACGATCGGCCCTGGCAGCCGGCGCTGTGAATAATCCGGTTTTCCATCCAGGTTGAACGAAACGTACCCATCCGAGAGGTCCCGCAGCCAGGTAGCAACCAGGTTGGCCTGTTCGAGCGGCACGGAAAGGCGGTAGGCTCCGGCATCGATACAGGTCAGCGTGCCGGAGATATTCCCCTTTGGAGTGGCCAGACGGGTGGCCTGGGAATGTCCTGGCACGATGGCAGACAGATCGCTCGAAACGACATAATCGAGGAACGGTCGGACACTCTTACCATTCAGGTCGAAAACACCCGTGGTTGCCTTATCGTCGATGTAGTAAAAATGCGGGTAGCCATGTATGGTTGGTTCAAAATCGATGCCGGCCGCTTCGGCCAACAAGCGCACTTTCACACGAGCTGCGTTTAATGTCTCAAAGTCCAATTTGGCGCGCCGTTGGGGCTTCCCCCTGACCGAAAGCACACTATGCGGCGCACAAGCCAGCAATACATCCGCGATGATGTCAGCCAACTGGCGGCAATGGTCTTCGTCGAAACCGCGCTGGGTGATCCAGGGGGTGCCCATGCGGATGCCGGACGGGTCGGTGGCAGATTTGTCGCCGGGGATGGTGTTGCGGTTGAGCACGATGCCGGCCAGGTCCAGGATGCGGGCGGCTTGGTCGCCGGAAAGGCTGGTGCCATCTGCGCCCACAATGCTGCGGCAGTCCAGATTGAGCATGTGGCAGTTGGTTCCGCCAAACGGGACGCGCAGGCCGCGCTCCTTGAAGCGTTCGGACATGGCTTGGGCGTTCTTGATGGTCTGCTTCTGGAGTTTCTCGAACTGTTTGGTTTGGGCCAGTTTGAAAGTCAGTGCCAGGGCTGCGAAGATGTGAACATGCGGCCCGCCTTGTTCACCGGGGAAGACAGCTTTGTCGAGCAGCTTTGCGAGGGCCAGGTCGGTGGTCAGAATGACCGCCCCGCGCGGCCCGTCCAGGGTCTTGTGGGTGGTGGTAGTGATGACGTGGGCGTAGCCGATTGGCGACGGCACCACGCCGGAAGCCACCAGCCCGCCCAGGTGCGAAATATCAGCCAGCAGGTATGCCCCGACCGCGTCGGCGATGCGGCGGAAAGCTTTCCAGTTGGGGATCCAGGAGTAGGACGAGTAACCGCAGATAATCATCTTGGGCTTGTTCGCCTTGGCCAGTTCCATGATGGCTTCATAGTCAAGCTGCTCGGTCTCCGGGTCGACATTGTAGTGGACGATCTTGTAAAGCTTGCCGGAGCGGTTGGCGGAGGAGCCGTGTGTAAGATGCCCGCCATGCAGCAAGTTCATACCCATGACCACCGAGCCGGGTTCCACCAGTGCCTGGTAGACGGCGTTGTTGGCAGGCGCGCCCGAGAGTGCCTGCACGTTAACGTAGATCTGGTCAGCCGTCACGCCGTTGGCGGCGAAGGCCTCGGCGCAACGCCGGCGGGCCAGGGCTTCGATGGCGTCGGCATATTCGGTGCCCTTGTAATAACGCGGGTCGGAATTGCGGCGGAAATTCGCCAGGCGCGCCGGATAATCGAGGATCTCGGTCTCGCTCATCCAACGAGATTCCTCGTCGGGATAGCCTTCAGCGTAAATATTCTGGAAAGCCGAGGACATGGCTTCCCGCACGGCCAGCGGGGCCTGGCTTTCGGATGGGATCAGGATCAGCTTGCGGGCCTGCCGTTCGGATTCGATCTGGGCCAGTTTGTAGACTTCGGGGTCAAGTTCGGCAAGGGAACCGCGGAAAAGGTAATCTGACATGGAAACCTCCTGAAATAAGCTCTAAAACAGTAAGTAACCCAGCGCCACCGCCGCCAGTGTGATGGTTATATTGTCCACATCCTTCAGTGGCAGGGATTCCACCAGCGTGGCGAGCACAGCCAGATAGGTGATGGGCAACAAGTAACCGGTAAATGTCCCGGGGAAGACACCCTTAAGCACGAATATGAACAGGATGAAGACCGTCAACACCCACCCGCCCAGCAGCATGCCCAGCGAGCCAGCCACGGACTTGTCCTTGTTCCATGGCAGTTTTGGGGAGCGCAGGCCGCGCCCCATGATGTCGGCCAGACCGTCTCCGCCGCACATCAGCATGACGGCAATCATCCCGATAGGCGAAACTTTCCAAAAAAGCAGCGTCATGACAACGAAAATGATGCCATAAAAAAGCGGACCGCGCAGGATTTCGCGCCGGTCGCCAGTGCGCGACATGGCTTTAACCGAAGCTTCATCTTTGACAACCCCCAGCCCGATCAGCGCAAACTGGATAGTGAACAGCAACGGGACAAGCGCGGCCAACCAGCGGTAATACCACAAGTCTGGGGAGGGGAAAAGCAGCCAGCATAGCACAAACAGCGGCCCGGTCAGGATGTGGATGAGCTTCCGGCTCAGGTGACTTTCAATCCAGCCACGGTGGGCGGCAAAATCCAGCGCCCGAATTTCGGCGAGGGCGAGCACGAGCGTGATAAAAAGGGCAAGAAAAGGACTCATGTTGTGCTCCTGGGATGGGAATGATTCTCAATAGGAAGGGCGGATTGAGAAAATAATTGTATCTTAATAATGGATTTTGTACAGCAATCACCGTTTGCCTGACAACCTCCAGAATGTTTGGGTGAAAAGTAGAATCGCTCGAAAAAATCCTTCGGTATGGTTTTTAACCAAACCAAATCCTGCCAGGCGTTTTCAGAATACTTTGAAAATAAAATGTAACACCGCCAGCAGGGCAAGAATCACCAGGATCCCCACGCAGCCATGCAAGAAGTATCTAAGGACATGATGCCAGAAGAAACGAATGACGACAAATGCCACGATAATCACCAGGATGATAGCCACGATCCAGAAATATGGGGCGAACTGAGTCAAATTAATGTTCATGATCAACCTCCTGAAAGGAATATCCCGTTTCCACATTATAGACCCTACCGCGCTTTATAACCTGTTTGACCAGGTTGGTCCCAAAGCGATAACCGAGCTGGCGGTAATCGGGCACAGACAGCACCAGCAGATCGGCCTGCTTGCCGGGTTCGATGGAGCCGATCCGACCGGCGCGCCGGATCGCCTGGGCGGCGTTGATGGTGGCGGCGGCGATGGCCTGGGCAGGCGTCAGTTTCAACACCCGGCAGGCCAGGGCAATCACAAACTGCATAGACTCGCACCAGGCGGTACCGGGGTTGCAGTCCGTCGCCAGGGCCAGCAGGCCATCCGCAGCCAGGATCTTTTGAGCCGGAGTATAGCTGCTCTCGGCCAGGCCAAAGGGCGTGCAAGGCAGGGAGACGGCCACGCTATCGGATTTTGCCAACGCAGCAATGTCTTTTTCCGAAGTCTTGACCAGGTGGTCGGCAGAAACGGCGCCCAATTCTGCCGCCAGGCTGGCCCCTCCCAGGTTGTCAAACTCATCCGCGTGCAGCTTAAGCGGGAAGCCCAGTTCCTGCGCCCTGGTCAATATCTGACGGGACTGGGCCAGGTCGAAGGCGCCGGTCTCGCAAAATACGTCCACGAAGGGTCCTTCGTAAGCAGGCTTGGCTGCACTCAGCCCTCCATTATGGGCATGCCACCATCGCTGGATAGCCGGCAACATTCCGTTGCAGAGATGGTCGGTGTACCCCTGCGGGTTATCTTTATACTCGGGGGGGATGGCATGCGCGCCCAGGAAAGTCGGCGCCAGTTCGAGCGGTCCCTCTTCGTTAAGTTTCAGGATGGAGTCCAGCATGCGCAGCTCTGTCTCTGTCTGCAGGCCGTAGCCGGTCTTGGCTTCGGCAGTGGTGGTGCCATGGGCGAACATGCGCTGCAGGCGTGGCCGGGTTTCATCCATCAATCTTGCAAGCGAAGCCAGGCGTGTTTGGCGGACGGTGGAGAGGATCCCGCCGCCTGCGGCCAGGATTTCCATATATTTGGCCCCAGCCATTTTCATTTCGAACTCGGCGGCGCGGTCACCGGCCCAGATGACATGGGTGTGCGGATCCACCAGGCCGGGCAGGACCGCGCAACCGCGGGCGTCCAGACGGACTTCATCGGGATAGGCCTTCAACAATTCCGCGGTTGGCCCAACGGCCTGGATGGTTTCCTCCCGGATCAGGACGGCCCCATTTTCAAGGATGCCCAGGCGGCCGAGGACCTGTCCGCGCTGCGGACCGCCGGTTAAAGTGAGTAGTTGGGAGACGGAATGGATCAGCATGACATTACGCTCTTTCGATAAGCCTCGCAGCAGTGCTTGATGCAGAGGATTGAAATTAATACGATGAATTGGAATGCGAGATTTCCAGGCCGTTCACCTGCATGAAGCGCGGGACGAGCATGACGGTCGGGTTGCGGGCTCCATAACTCTCCGAGGTGTTATACGGCACGATCGACTTCGAAATCCAGGCCACTTTGTCGCCGAAAATGTCCAACAAACTCTGGGTCAGGCGGACATTGAATGGAATGACCACGGAGCCATCCTTTTTTAAAAGCAGAGCGCCAAAGCGCGAGCTGCCGGTGAGGATCCCTTTGGTCGGATTGACAATGTTCATGTAATGCATAAAGGGGATATACAGCAGATCCTGTTCGCGCGGCAGCTTGACCAGTTCTTCCAGAGAGCCGACTTGCTTGTTTCCTCCGCATAGCATCAGGCTTTTATGCAGGACGGTATGGCCGGTCGGTTTGGCGCCGAACTCGTCCGCGTCATCTTGGGACCAGAGAAAACCCTGGAAGACACCTTTTTTGAAGATCGGCCAGGCTTTACGTTCGAGCCCGGTCAGGTCGCGCTTGAAAGGATAGGTTTCGAGCCGGTCCGGGTCGTCGATTAGGGTGAAGCATTCCGAAAAGACCTTTTTGCCGAGCTGGTCTTCCGCCAGGAAGGAGAAACCGCGCCTCAGCGAGCCACCATTGAAACCAACCCAGTTCATGAAATTAAGCATATCGGCTAAAGCAGCCGGCCCGAAAACGATATCATAGCTACCCAGTGGAATCTGTTGGGGAGGATCGCTCTGGTAGTGCCCCACCAGGAAGGCCTGTTCCTGTTGCAGCCGGGCCGGGTCCAGGTCAGCCCGCTTCTGGGCAGACTGCTCGGCGGTCACTTCCCATTTGAGCCGGGCATGCGACAGGACGACGGTAACCTGGGCATCCGAGATCTTGAAGTATTGGGTATGCTCCGACCTGGTCGTGATCTGGGCGAGCGTGGTCGTCCCGCTGGAGAAGATGCCCGACAGTTTGATCTCCCCGCTCTCCAACCCTTTGGCCGCTTGGTTGAAAAAGGCCAGTTTTTCCGCATTGCCAAAATCGGCGAGTGCCGGATCGAAGCCGCTTTCATCTTTAAAGGAGTCTGCAAAAGCCGGGATGGTTGGCTGGTAATTGAGCGGCTGGGCATGCCCGGCCATGGCCGCAGCCGTGTCGATGCCGTTCTTTATTTCGTCGATCTTTTCTAGGCCGGTGATGAGGTTGTAGCTGGCGCGCTGCCTGCCTGAATAGGCCGTGATATCCAGCCTGAGCAGGTGTTCATTGGTATTCAAGGAGATGGCCGAATTGGCAAAGCGCATGAGATAGCTGTCTTCTTCGTGAACCAACAGCTCCACCTCAAAACCTTTCCCAAGCGCATATTGCCGCAAAACATGCAAGGTTTGAATGATCTGTTCCTGCATGGCTATTCTCCGATCCGGACGTTATCGAAGCGGCAGACCGGCACGCCGTGTCCCAGCTGCATGATCTGGTTGGGCTGGCCTTTTCCGCAATTATCCACGTATTTTAATTCCCAGGTGGAAGTGTCGCCCACCGCGGAAAGCGAGTTCCAGAACTTGAGTGTATCGCCCCGGTAGGTTGAATTCTTAACCGGTTTGGTCACCTTGCCGTCCTCCACCAGCCAGCCGATCTCCGTCCCGAAGTGGAACTGCTCGCGGTTTGATCCGATTGACCAGCTGCGGTCGCCGTCCAACAGGATGCCCTTGCCGGTCTGGCTGATGATATCCTCCAGGCTGCCGTCCTGGCCGGGGTCGATGTTTATGTTGGTCATGCGTTCGATCGGGACCCGATAGAAGGCCGTAGCCCGGTTGGCTCCCCCGCTGCCGGAGAAGATCGGGCGCCGGGCTGTGGCATTTGCTTCCTCCACCATCTGGCGGCCGGTGATGGCGCCCACCAGGATGCCTTTATCGATCAGCAACACATTCCGGGCCGGGACGCCGTCATCATCGAACCCAAAACTGCCGGGACTGTTGGTCAGGGTGGCATCCGCGCGCGCCGTCAGCTTCTCGGAACCATAGCGCAGCTTGCCGAAATCGTTCAGGGTCACAAATGAGCCGCCTGCAAAAGCCAGCTCATAACCCAGGATGCGGTCCAACTCCAGGGCGTGGCCGATGGTCTCGTGAGTCTGAAGGTACATGATGCCGGGAAGCAGGATGACCGAGCGGTCATCCTTGGGGCACTCTTCCGCTGTCAGTACCTGGTTCAGTTCCCCTACGATCCTCTCGGCATTTTTGGCGAAGAAGGGCTGGTCGATCGACTCCCAGCCGCGGCTCTCGCCGTGCTTGTCCAAGTGGAACTTGCGTTCGAAGGTCTCCCCGTGCTCGTCCATGCCGTTCACTTCCAGGCTGGCGAAGACCTCGGTGATGTGCTTTTCGATTTGGCTGCCTTCTGAGTCCAGGAACACGATCAGTTTGCGGACGAAGGTCAGGCTGCTGACGCGCTGGAATACGCCCTTCTGGTCCAGCTTCCCGTCCATTTCCTTAAGGAAAGCAACTTTGTCGGCCAGTGGAATTTCAAATGGATTGATGCGGGACGGACTCTCGAAGCTGCCCTGGACAGCGTCCTTTTCTGCCAGACGCACCGGGAAGGTGACTCGTTCGGCTGCCACACGCGCATTGTCGAAGGCCCGGTCAAACAAGCCGGCCAGATCGCCCAGGTCCGAGGAGGCCGAGAAGCCCCAGGCACCCTGGTAAAGAACCCGGATGCCGATCCCGCTCACCCGGCTGGAGCTGGCATTCTTGAGGTTGCCGTTCCACATCATCAATTGATTGGTCTCTTCGAAGGGATACCAACGTGCATCAACGTACGTCGCTCCATGGCTCCTGAGCCGTTCGATCTGTAGTTTTAATTCATCATGCATTTTTTGCTTCCTTATTTCACTTCCGGCTGGATCGATTCCTGGAGGAAGGTTATTTGTCAGACAAATTATACTGCGCAGGCTAGCATTCTCTCAGGTACTCTCCGACATGCGCCAATGCTTCCGGGAGGTTCCTGCGTCCCAGCCCGACCCTGAAATGATTCCCGGGGAAATCGAACAGGCTGCCCGGAACGATCATGACGCCCTGCTTTTCGAGTACCTCCTGGCAAAATTGTTCCACCGGTCCGTCGCCCAGCCATTCCGGGAAAGCCACCGAACCGGCTTTGGGGCTGAACCAGGAAAAGTGATGCATATATCTGCCAAAAAACGTTTCTGCGCTGGCGATATTTTCCTGGATGATATCCAGGTTGCGGCGAATGATCCGCCCTTTATTCTGCAGTGCGATGATACCCAGGATCTCACTAGGGGCGCTGTTGCAAATGGTGGTGTAATCCTTGTAAGTGAGCCAGGCTTGCACCAATGCACTTTCCTGCGTGGCCAGCCAGCCGATCCGCAACCCGGGCAGGGCAAAGGACTTTGAAAGGCCGGATAAGGAAATCCCTTTTTCGTAAAGATCGCAGACCGCTGGCAGGCACATGGCGGGTGCATATTCGAGCAGCCGGTACATCTCGTCCGAAAAAAGATACAGACCATGCTTGCGGGCTAATGCAATGATCGAGTCCAGCTCGTTGCTTGAGAGTGTATGGCCGGTGGGATTGTGCGGAAAGTTAATCACGAGCATGCGGGTGCGGTCGGTCAGGCTGTCTTCCAATAAGTCCAGGTCAAGCTGCCATTTCCCATCCGTCGCGGGTTCCAGACTCCAGTTTTTAACTTCACAACCGATCGAGCGGGCGATCTCGTGCAACGATTGGTAGGCCGGAGATATGGCTACAACCTGGTCTCCCGGCCTCAGCAACGTCTGCATGGCGATGAAAATTGCTTCTTCGGGAGCTGCAATGATAATATTCTCGGGGGGAACATGCTGGTAGAGCCCGGCGACCTCGCGCCTCAACAAAGGATGGCCCTGGCTCTCGGTATAACTTAACCGTAGTTCCTGCCAGAGTTCGAGGCTGGCGGGAGCAGCTATCTGGAGCAATTCGGCCATTGACAGGCTTTCGCAGTCCGACGGGCTCAGCAGGTATTTAACCTTGAATTCGTACAGGGCGAAGTAGCGTTCCAACTGGAAAGGGGCTAAAGGCATAGGGACTCCAATTCGATTGGTTGAAGAGTATAAATGTTTTTATCCATAGATGAACACAAATAAATTAGAGACAAAGTTTTATCAGGTTTTTATCCAAAAATCAGTATTCATCCGCGTTTATCTGTGGTTGTTTTTTTTAACTTTTAGAAACGGCCTCTAAGATGTCGGAAGGAATCCGTCGGGTTAAATACAACAGGCACAGGCCAAAAACAGCCAGCGGGACCAGCACGTTCCAAATCTCCACTTGCTTCAGTGTATCGAAAATCAGTAAAATAACCGCCAGCACATCAATCCAGAGGAAAACGCTGGCAGTCAACATAAAGCGCACCCCCATCCGGTCCATGGCTAGGATGGCCGTAGTAAGGGGGAGTATCAGCAGCATCTGGTCATATGTCCAGGTGTAGGGTGTGACCAGCAGGGTTACGCTGATTACCAGCGCGAGCACGCTCACCGGCCGCATGGTTGCATGCGAATACAGCAGGACCCGGAAGAACCCGAACAGGACCAGCAAGCCAGCCAGGCTGCCGATTATCAGAGTTGCAGTGATTTGATTATGACTGATCAGCGCGCCCAGCCCCCAAACGGTCGGGGAACCGCCGAAAGTCTCCGACAGTTTGTTGCTGCCGACACGTAAGTATTGGATCACCCAGGCGGGGTTATAAATCAGCCCGGCGATAATCACGAATATTCCAGAGACGAGAGTCCCGCAAAGGGCCCGCCAGTTTTTATTGAACAGCAGCCAGATGGCAACCAGAACGATGATGATGATACCCAGGTTGGGCTTGAGCGCCAGTAGACCCAGCAGGAAGCCGCCCCAAAACCATTTCCCCTTATGCCATAAAAATGCGATCCAGACCAGTACAAACAGGAACAACCCGCTTACCTGGCCCTGGGTGAGGGTCAAGGTGGTCGGGCGAAAAAACATGATCCCAATCAGAAGTGGAATGAAAAAGAACTTTCCACGCGGATAGGTTTCCATGGTTAGCAGGATGACCAGGCAGGCAACGATCATCAACTGGGTGAGTGCCACCCAGATGATGTAGGCGCTGTAGAATGGCAGCAGGCCGAGCGGAGTCAGGAGCAGTGCCAGCGGTAGGGGGTATAAGAAAACGGGCGTAAGCAAAAATCCGAGTTCAAAGCGGCGGAAACCTTCACCCCATGCGACGATATCATAAGGATTTTTCCCCTGCAATATCAGTTTCCCAGCCATCCAGAACGATGAGAAATCGGTGCCATATTTAAGATAGTCAATGGAGTTTACAATTCTGACCGCCAGGACATAGCTGGCCAATGATAGGAGCAAGATAAGCAACCCCCACCAGTACCAGCGCATCCGGGCCTCCATATGCAGGGTTATTCCCGGCTTCGGTTTCATGCGAGAGTCACCATTTCGTCATGCGAATGCATGCTGGAATTATACGACACGAATTGCCTGGCAGCGCGATTACCTGGATGGACAACAAGAAAAATATCGAACAAAAGGAACGTCTTTTTCCGCCTTATGTTACTGTGCTATACTCTGAAGAATTGAATTGCTGGATGGGATTCATGAAGATTTGGAAAATCCTTTATAAAATATTTGTGCTAGTCGACCTGGTGCTCGCGATCAGTTTTATGCTTTATACGCTAAACCTGAGCAGGGGGTTTGATTTATTTGATTTTCAAGTTTTTTACGGAGCTGCCCGGAATACCCTGGCGGGAAATTCGATTTATACATTTTATGGGGCGGCTCATTTACCATTCTGGTATTTTCCCTGGGTTGCCTGGTTATTTCTTCCTTTGGCGTTCTTCCCTTTTGAGACCGCCTCATTCCTATTCCTGGTAGTAGGTTTGATTATTATGGCCCTGGTTATCCATTCTCTAACAAAGAATTACCGGGGGTTTGGTGTTTTTGATCGTATTTATATGTTTTCCATGATTATATGGCTGAGTTGGCTGGCATATCGGGTCGGGCAAATGTCCTATTTTGTTTTGGGAGGCGCGGCCCTGGTTATGTTTTTAATTGCACACGAACGGAAATCCCTGGCCGGGCTATGCTTGCCTCTGATTCTTCTAAAGCCTCATCTTTTTCTCATTTTTATTCCTCTCGTTTTATGGATGGGTGGATGGAAAACAATCCTCACTGGGGCTGTGACCACCTTGAGTCTCTTCGGGATCGAGTTTTTGATTACGCCGGACTGGGTCAGGCAAATGCTAGGTTTGCTTACGGGCGGAGTCGGAAGTTTGGATACTAATTCTGTCTGGAAATTTTCAACTCTGCCATCCCTGATAGGGCTAGGTCAGAATTATGTTGGGGCGGCAAACTTGCTATTGGCAGCTATTTTAGTGGTTGTCGCCGCTTTGGTAGTAATACGATTCCGCTTCTTGCCGAGGATCCCGCTTTTGTCACTGGCCATAGCCGCATCCCTGTTCTGCGCGCCAAGAGCCAATGCATACGATTTGGTTCTTCTGGTTCCGGCAATGATTTGGTTGAGCGAAAAATGGTCGGTTACGACTGCTTTAATTTGGGCCGCAGGTGCCGTGATACCGTTCCTTTCGCATTTTTCAGCCGGATCATATATTGTGACTATTATGGTAATGGCTCTCTGTATAGTTAAGGCCTACTCCATAGATAAACGAAACCGGGTACCTGTGTTTTTACCCCAAGATTAGATATTCATTGTAAATAACCCTCTTGGAACCGTATGGCAGTTGGAGGAACTTGGTGAAACGGGTAAATTTTTTGCTCGTTTTCGTTATCGCAGGGTTGGCATTCCAATTATTCTGGGAAGGCTGGTTGTGGTCTTTGGTGGTTTTCCAGCCGGAAACACACAAGCCATTCGATTTTAGTGCACTGTATACCGCCGGAAGGATCGCTGCAAGCAGTTCTTACCATCTGCTTTATGATGTACCAACCGAACTTCAGGTACAGGAGACAATCTACGGTTTTTCGCTACGTGATGATCAACTCCTGCCGTTTAACCATCCGCCTGTTTTAGTTCCAATTTTACAATTGATATGCACTCCTGATTACACAGCATCTTACTGGCGTTGGGTGCTGGTATCGTTCGGCTTTGTAGTTGGTAGCGCAATTTTCATGGAGCGGATATTATCTGCCATGAAATGGGCATTGGGTTCGAAGTTACTCCTGCTCATTTCAGCCATATCTTTCTATCCTGTTTTTACTGGCCTTCTTAAAGGACAGGATTCAGCCTTTCTCATCCTCGGAGGAATGATCTGGTTGTACGGGATGGTGCGTGGCAAAGATTGGGCAGCCGGGCTCGGCCTGGCGATGACGGTCATCCGCCCACAAATTGCTTTAATTCTGGCTGTGCCGTTCCTTTTTAACCGACGCAAGGTTTGGTGGTGGTTTGCCGCGGCGGCTACGCTGCTGGCGGTTTTTAGCATCGGTCTTGTTGGTCTTAGGGGCGTACAGGATTTTATTCACCTGGTAATAATCAGTGCAGCAGGGCAAGGTTTTGGGTTGAACGAAGCTGGCATGTTCAACTTCACCGGCATGGTCTTTAGGCTTTTCCCGGGAATACCAATAAGTTTATTGCATGGGCTTGCCTGGGTCTTATTCCTGGCAACGCTGGCTGGTCTGGCCATCCTGTGGAAAATCTCCCCCGTGCTCAGTATTCGCCACATCGTGTTGGCCGCATGCTTGAGCCTGTTCGCTTCTCCGCATCTCCATTTCCACGATTTGGGATTTCTGCTTATTCCTGTATTGGGATTGATAATTATCGGAGGAAATAAGGGTCAGACAGTAGAAGGTACCATTTTCCCATCTGCGATAGTTCTTCCCCGAACCGAAATAGATATAAAACAAATCCAATGGGCGGTTTTTCTTTTGGCAGCTTCCCTACTCATGTTATTTGCGGAATTATGGGATCCTGCGCGTTACACGATCCCGTATCTTCTAATGGCAATTATCCCATTGGCGGCTTGGAAGCTGGACAAATTGCAAGCAGGCAAGGTGCAATCGAAATTATATTCAGGCTGAAACCTGCCGCCTTTCTTTTGCCAGCCGGGAGAGCGCCAACAGCGCCAGCAGGTTAAAGCCAACCGCCCCCAGCGCAACTGCCAGGAAACTCAACCCGTATAGCCGGGGAGCCATGAAGTCTCCGATGGCACGGCCGAAGGACAGTGCGGCCACGTTGCAAGCCATTCTCCGATGGCACGGCCGAAGGACAGTGCGGCCACGTTGCAAGCCATCAGGGTGGCACGCGCGGAAGGCAGCAATTCGGTCATTAGCGGGATACAACTGACGATGGTGAATTCAAAGGAGATATAAAAGAAGAACAGGCCGATTAATGCCCCCCATTCCGTCCGGCCCAGCCAGGGCAGGGCCAGGGCTGCCAGCGAATTAACCGCCAGTCCGAGGGCAATCGAATGCAGTTTGCCCAGACGGTCTACAAAGGCGGCCACCAGGCCCTCGGCGCTCATTTCAGAGATGCCTATCACGGCCGAGGCGGCCCCCAGCGCGGCAATCTTGAGACCAAAGGAATCCTGCAGCCAAACGCCAAAGATCAGGTTGACCTGTTCGTTGGCAGCAGTGGCAAGCAACCCCACGGCCAGGCCGGCCAGGGCGGGCAGGGAGGCCAGTACCAGACGAAAATTGTCGCGCGAACGCGGCGCGTTGGACGGAATTTGCTCCTTTGGCAGCATCCAAAAAAGTCCGGCAACGATCACCACCCCCAACAGCGCTAAAAGAGGGAAAGGCGCCATCCAGCCTTTGCTGGCGATCAGGAAACCCATCAGCGGGACTCCCACAATGAAAGCCAGTGACCAGCCGAACTCGGTGATGGCAATTGTCCGGCCGCGCCGTTGATATGGGACGTGGTCCCCGATGTAAGCCTGCATGCCCGGGTCGAAGATATATTTCCCGAGTGTCGCTGAGGCCAGCGAGATGGTAAAGCCGGGGAAGCTTGGCCAGAAAACCACCACGGCGGCTCCGGCCATAAATAGCACGGCTCCCAGAAGCATGCCGAATCGTCTCCCGCGCTGATCGGCCACGGCCGCCGCGAATGGTCCGACAGTCCCGACCACGCCGCGTGCAGTCAGCGCATAGGAAATGGTGGTCAGGTCTACGCCCAGGCCGCGCGCGAAAATTGCCAGGAAGGGGTAAACCATCCGGTGCAGGGTGTTGAAGATTCCCCGGACAACCGTAAAAGCAGATACTTGCCAACGCAGGGATGTTCGCATATCAGTGTTGTTTCTCCAGCCGCCCGCGCCTCTTGCAATGGGCGGAGTAAATGCCCAGGGATGCTATCACGATGGGAAAAACCCGCATTAAGAGACCCAGATCAGCACCTGCTGGTCGATGCTCCAGGTCCCGTTAACTTTCTTTAGCAGGAAGTAATTGCCTGTACCAACCAGCCAATTGCTTTGTGTGCCCATATAGACTAGTGCCTGGTCGAGGCTGGCATTGAACCCTACGCGCGAAAACGTTGTGATGCCAGGCGCCTGCGGGTAGCGGTTGTAAAAAATATCCCAGCCGCTTTGGTTTTGGCTGAAGATCTGGTTCTTGGCGGTCTGGCTTAACAGGGTATAGGGGCCGCCAAGCTGCATGTCCGGGCGTAGGACTTGGGCGGTAGTGTTACGGGCCCGGAAACTGTCGAGCGTTCCGGAGGCCATGCCGTGCATGTTCTGCAGGACGTAGTCCAATGTCTGGGCGGTGTTGTCCACCCCGGTGGAATTTGTAGCGGTGTCAGCCATGATGACATAACTTTTGTGCTGGTACAACTTGGCCAGCAGAAATGCGTAGACGTCCTGTTCCTCCCCGATGATCTGATCCGTCGCAGGCGTTGGGATGAGGGTTGGCCCGGCCGGGCTGCAGGCAGCCGCACAAATGAAGAGGAAGAGTAAAAAGCTTTTCTTGAACATGGCCCTTCCATTATACGATTTCTTTTGTGCCCAGGCACAATCTGTCAAGTACCTAAAATAGACGAACCACATTTTGAGTGTCCATACTCAAAATGCGAACTCTTCCAGAATTGTTAAATAAGATCTGCATGTCAGGTGGCAGTCACCTTGCAGAGGTATGTTATACTTTTCAATACCCCCCTGGGAGCGAGATTACGAATATTCCTAATCGCATAACCCATACCTTGATCCTGATCATCTTTCTAATATCCGCTGGATTGCGGTTGGGAATGGTGGTCTTTAACCGTAAATCCAACGACGACCATTTCACGGTAATCCAGCTCATCCTGAATACAAAGCGGTTGCCCGAAAAAGCGGATTGCTGGGAATGCTACCAACCGAAATTATTCCATTACACTGCGGCTAAATTCCTTCAACTGACTGGTCTGGAAAACACCAACCCAAGTTCGATGATCCTGGCTGTGGAGATGTTAAATTACACGGCCGGATTGATCACCATCCTGGTCATCAGGCTGTTTCTCTATCGCCTGCCGGATAAGAACGGGCTCCTAAAAGTTATCGCTTTTGGACTGGTTGCGTTGAATCCAGGACTGATCGGAATCAATTCCCAGGCCACCAATGATACCTTCGCGATCCTCTTTTCCACTCTGGCGCTCTTCTGCACATATTCGTTCCTGC
>JBEKEB010000052.1:0-40906 GCA_050014055.1 Anaerolineales bacterium
TTTCCAAGAGGCTCTGACGCTCGGATTCCGTCCGCCTGCGCTCGGTGATGTCGCGCACCGTGCCCCGGCCACCCAATGATCGACCGTCCTCGACAATGGTCTGAGGCACAATTTCAATATAGACGTACGCACCATCCTGGCGAATTACCTCGGTCGTGATCAAGCCGGAATCTTTTCCCGTCACCATGGCAGCCTGAAATTGCTCACCGAGTCCAGCAGCTTTATCGGATGGAACAAAATCCAGGAAACTATGGCCGATGACTGCTTCGGGGTCCTCAAAGCCAAGTATGCAAGCCAGGGCGTGGTTGGCGAATGTGAGGGTACTGTGAAGATCACTAATATAAAAGCCGTCGCTAATCTCGTCCACGAGGGCTCGGTACTTGGCCTCGCTTTCATGCAGGGTCAGGTCCGCCTGTTTGCGTTCGGTGACGACTGCGCCCATTAGCAGGCCGACAATACAATTGACGATCATCAGCAGTTCCAATTCGCCCAATTGTGCCGGGTCGAATCGATATAGCCAAAGCGCCAACACCACCCCGGAATTCAACGCAAGGAGTGCCGCGCTGATGCCCTTGAAACCACGCTGCAGAGCAATCCAGATGAGCGGCAGGGAAATAAGAAACAAGGGATGAAACTCGGCCAGGGCGGTCGCGCCAAAAACCAAATAGAGTGTCAAAACGATGCTGGCTGCCTGGCCAAATGCAGAGAGCGTTGGATGCGGAAATGACCTTCGTGCGGGCAACCTGAACGTCTGCCCTTCCGCAAACCGTTTCAGAGCCGGCATCACAAAGATAAGCAGAAAGGGTGTGACGGTCAAAACGCCGACTGTTTCACCAATCCACCAGTCGAAAATTGCACGCAGGACATCACTACGTGGCATCGCGCTAGTCAAGGCGGAACTCGACACAGAAAGTAAGGCCAGCAGTGCTGAAACCAATACCGTCGTGCAAATAAACCAAGCCACATCCCGTAATTTTCGCAGTTGCCAATCGATATGAATTCGTTTGAGCAGGAACGCCGCGCCCAGGCTATAGATCAAAGATATGACTAATGCCCACAATAAAAGCAAATAAGGGGATTGAGGCATGTGATAGGTGAATAAACTGCTGATGAATAAGGCGATCGTCACCGCAGGAGTGAATGCCATGCCAAACACCAACAGCAAGGCGTAAGTGAGTCCGGCAGGTGGATACCACGTAACAACCCCCGGGAGTCCTTCAAATTGCTTCGTAATAAAGTCGAGAATGGTGAACGCGATGAGATATATGGCGACAATCAGCGCAAGGCGCAATAACCGGCGCGGATTGCGGTGCAATTTAGTGACACCAGGTCGGACAGCAGATTTCTTTCTCATATTACCGTCCGTTCTTTAGTTATCAGGGTTCAATAATCAGGCAAAGCTTACTAATAACTATACATCAAAAACCGCTTTTTGGGTCAGGATGGTCTCCAGTAGAGTGCGCAGGGCCATCTTTGTTGCAATGATGATTGCAATTTGGCTCGATGAGGCAGGATTTTTGAAATGGCTCAAGAATAAATTCCGATGAACAAAGAAGAACATATTTGGTATTTCTTCTTTCAAATGAAACTAAATCCAGATTGTTGGTATTACGAAGATGTCCCGAGAATAACGCCTTTTCTTCTATTAGATTTACAATTGAAAGATAAGGGGGAAAGGTGATTTATTGGACGAAAACGAGCAGTTTTTGAATATTATGATCAAATCATATGATATGATTACTACCCGTCAAGGGTGTTCTTTGGGAATCTCTGAAATGGGGATAGATATTGGACTAGAATGGCGAGAGGCGATTCAGGTAACGGAGCGACAGTAAGCATTTCGGGAAATATCGTTACCAACCCGCAGGGGATTCCCAGCTCGCGCGTGCTAAACACGGGCTGCAATGACTGCGGCATATTGATCATTCAGGTGGCCTGTATGAAAATTGATTTGGTCAGGAAATAAAATGGAGAACCATTTACTGGTTGAGGTAGACGAAGAATATTCACCCATCGCCCGGCTGATCGAGTTGGGGCGACAGAAGAAATACATCACTATTGACGATATCCTGCACTTCTTCCCTGATGCCGAAAAAGATATCGAGCAATTGGAGGAGGCTTTTTCGGCGCTTTTGAGCGCGGGAGTTGCTTTCGTTGAAGACGCGCCTGCCAGTGAACCTCCAGAAAATGAATTAGTGGCTGTAGAAGAAACCAAGGCCGGGCCCGAGCCTGAACTTGCGCTGGACGATTATCTCGTCAACATAGATACCACCGACAGCATCGGACTATATCTCAAAGAAGTCAGCCAAGTACCGCTGTTGACAGCGACAGAAGAAGTCGAACTCGCCCAACGCATTGAGCACGGGCGGATGGCTCGTGAAGAACTGGCGCGTGGCAAAGTCGTTCCCCACCGCCGGATCGAATTGCGTAAATCCATCGAAGACGGTTGGTCTGCCCGCGAGCACCTAATTCTAGCCAACTCCCGCCTGGTGATCAGTGTCGCCAAAAAATATATGGGACGCAGCGTACCCTTCCTTGACTTAATCCAAGAAGGCAATATCGGCCTGATGCGTGCCACCAAAAAGTTCGACTACCACCGTGGCAATAAATTCAGCACCTATGCCACCTGGTGGATCCGCCAGGCCGTGACACGTGCCATTGCTGACCAGGGACGGACTATCCGTGTCCCGGTTCACATGGGTGATCATATCAACAAGGTTTTTCGCATCCAGTACCTGTTGACTCAGCGCCTGGGACGCGAACCAACCATCGAGGAGATGGCCGAAGCGCTGGAATTGCCGCCCCAAAAAGTCGAGAACATAATCAAGGTTGCGCGCTGGCCGGTTTCGTTGGAATTGCCAACCGGTGATGAAGAAGACTCGGTGCTCGGCGACTTTATTGAAGATGACGAAATTACTCCGCCCGATGAAGCCGCCACATATAATCTGCTGCGCGAGAATTTGTCCGAAGTATTGGACGGATTGCCACCGCGCGAAGGGCGCATCCTGCAACTGCGCTATGGCTTGTTCGATGGGCAGGCCTATACACTGGAGGAAGTTGGACGTAAGGTGGGCGTGACGCGTGAGCGCGTCCGTCAAATCGAAACCCAAGCCTTGAACCGCCTGCGTCACCCGTCCATCCTCCGCAAACTGCACGACTACCTGGGTGAATAACCGTTGTCCAAGACCCTGTCACTGTGAAAGTTCTGATTGTTTGAAGTAATACAACGCGGTCTGATAAAATGGCCGGGGCTGTCCCAAAAAAAGGGGGAAAGCCCTCTCGTTATAGCAATTGGGATGGTCGGGTTATTGTCTTGAGGGGAAATTGGTTATATACTGAATTTATATATCATGCGAAATTGCCTGTTATATAAATATTCTTATTCAATCAAGACTGTCTTGAAAATACCTACGCCACCGGGCAAATCGCGGGTTGTTGCAAAAAAACTGAATAGCCCAATTGCTCGAGCCGCTTGACGAGATGCTTTGCTGCAGCTTCTGGGTGACGTTTATCGAAGTAATCACCGCCCAGATCATGGTAAGGTTCAGAGCGTTGGATGATATGATAAGCAATCACCAGGATCGAATGCATCAGAGCCATAATTGCTCTCTTTTTTGCTCTCTTTTTGCCTCGCCGGGCGGCCAAACGACGATATTGAGCAGACAAGTATGTATCCTTAGTGTGAGAGGCACCGTGAGCCGCCTGATTCAGGGCTATGGACAAAGCTTGGTTACCTTTGGTAGTTTTACCAGAACGACGCTTGCCTGCACTTTCATTGTTGCCAGGTGCTACACCAGCCCAAGATGCCAGGGCGTCTGCGGATGGAAAGCGGCTCATGTCAATCCCTATTTCGGAGACGATGATCTCAGCGACTTCGCACCCAACTCCTGGGATGGTGTCCAGCAAGGATACCGCTTCTTCAAAAGGGCGACAATATTCTTCAATTTGCTTATTGAAGCGTTCAATCGTTTCATCCAAGCTATCAATCTGACACAGCAATTCCGTCAAGACAAAACGATGGTGAGGCTTTACCCGCCCTTCCAGAGCCTTAGCCAGCAAAACCCGCTTTTGTCGCATGCGTTTCTGTGCCAATTCGGCCATTTCCGCTGGGCTGCTATGCCCTTGAATAATCGCCTCCAACATGGCTCGCCCGGATACTCCCATCACATCCGTAGCAACACTTGCCAGTTTGATATTGGCGCTTTCCAATAACTTTTGCACCCGGTTAACCAGGGTGGCACGCTCACGCACAAAAGTACTCCGATAGCGGGTCAATTCGCGCAGTTCGCGCTGCCCAAGAGGCGGAATAAAACTTGCCTTCAGCAAACCATGCCGTAGAAGATCCGCAATCCATTCGGAATCTTTTACATCGGTTTTGTGGCCCGGAACAGCTTTGATATGCTGGGCATTCACCAACAAGACTTCGAAGTTATTCTCCAGAATGTTGAAGATGGGTTTCCAGTACTCGCCCGTACTCTCCATAGCCACATGAGTAACCCCATAACCCATCAGCCAATCTGAAAGCGCCAACAGATCACATGTCATGGTTCCAAAGGTACGAGTCTCTTTCAAAAGCCCATTCTTCCCATCGGGAACGATGATGGCGGCCACCACAGTCTTCTTGTGGACATCCAGGCCAGCACAATGCGTATGCACGATATCCATAGCAACCTCTCTTTTTTAGAATTGCGGCTGACTTGGATACCCGGAAAGACAGAGACTGTCTTACGTGCTTCCTATACAAGCGAGCGACAATTAGCGGTGCCTGCAGGTATCCGGATCAATCTCTACTACAGGCTCATGGCACCAGTCAAAAAAAAAAACGATCTCGATGTCAGCCGACGACACCCTATATAGCACATTTTCATGCTTTGCGGTGTCCAGCAGACATGACATCTCTACTGTAAAAACTATTTAAACACAAAGTTCACAAAGAACCACAAAGGAATACAAGGGAAGAACCTTTATTTCTCTAAACTTACCTTTGTATACTTCGTGACCATTGTGTTTGATGCCCTTTTTGCAACGACTCTTTAATGTTCATGCCCGGAATGTACGTGACCGTGATCCAGCTCTTGCTCCGTTGCGGGGCGCAGACCGGCAATCTTAATCGCAAAATGTAATTCCTTGCCTGCCAGCGGGTGGTTGAAATCCAGCCGCACGGATGTCTCGCCAACCTGATCAATGCGGGCAACCATGGGCTGGCCGGCCTCATTATGCAATTCGATCTGCGTACCGGTTTCCATCGGGATGTCTTCCGGGAACTGGTCACGCGGCACTTCCATATAAGCCAGGCTGTCCATTTCACCATAACCGTCCCCGGCAGTCACAACCACCTCCTTGCTTTCCCCGACCGTCATGCCATACAAGGCCTGTTCCAGGCCGGGGATGATATTGCCCACGCTCTGAATGAATTCAATCGGCCCATGGTCCGTGGATGCGTCAATTATCTCGCCTTCCACCCTTAGTGTATATTCCATTACAATGACCTGACCATCTGCAACCTTTAAAATTGCGCTCATGCTGACTCCTTGGAAATTATGGGATCGGTTCTTATGCACTGGCCGGGGGTAAGAGCATGGTCAGCAAGAGCCTCATTCTACCCCCTGATTGGGAAGGATGAATGGAAAATGGAAAAAGCAGCATTCGTTCCGCGCAACGAAAAGAAACGAATAAGGCGTCGGAAAGATATTTTACTTTGTGCATGCCACTGGGTAACCAGGAGGGACCGGCTGAAAGCTGCGGCAAAAAAGCATCCTGAAATTGTGAAAGGGAATCAAAATACACACACCTGCCCGGGAGGCTGGGCAGGTGTACTATTGAATCATTATTCTGGTTTGCAAAGGAGAAAAGACGCTATTTCTCCCTTTCCAGCATGTTCAGGAAAGTCTCGAGGATGGCAGGGTCGAAATGCCTGCCGGATTCCGCACGGATATATTCGAGGGCCTGCGCGGCGGTCCAGGCGGGGCGGTAGGGGCGGTCATTCGTCAGGGCATCGTACACATCCACAACGGCGAATATGCGTGCATACAAAGGAATTTGCTCACCCTTCAGCCCATCCGGGTAACCGGTGCCGTCCCATTTTTCATGGTGATAATGAGGAATGTCGAGAGCCGGGCGCAGGTAAGCAATGGAAGAAAGCATTTCATAGGCAAACACAGGGTGCCGACGCATGATAACCCACTCTGCCTCGGTAAGTTTACCCGGCTTGAGCAGGATGGCATCCGGAATGCCCATTTTACCGATGTCGTGCAGGAGCGTGCCGCGCCGGACATGTTCCATTTCGGCAACAGGAACACCGACCAGCTGGGCCAGTTGCACAGTCCGTTCGGTGACTCGCCTGGCGTGGCCTTCGGTTTCCTTGTCGCGCAGTTCGAGTGCCTGCGACCAGCCCTGGATGGTGGCATCATAGGCCAGGATGATGTTCGTGTTTGAACGTTGCAGGTTTTCAAAAAGGTTGTTATTGTCAATGGCGATGGCGGCCTGGCGGGAGAGTGTTTCGAGGAAAGTAAACCATTCAACGTCAGGCTGGAAGGGGGAACGATGGAAAACTTCCAATACACCCTGGACCTGACCCTTGGCGCTCAATGGAATGGCATGGTGGGCCACGAACCCTTCACCGTCATACACATTGATAGCGGGTTTCTGATTCTCCGGCAAAAGGCTTTCCCGAAGGTCGGGAACACTCTGTATTTGCCGACGCAAAGCCGCCTGTCCCGCCAGCCCGGCGCCCACTGGGATATGTTTTCCAACGACCTGGTGATTACGGAAACCCTGGCTGGCGGCATATTCCAACGTGCGGGAAAGAGGGTTGAGCAGGAGTACGGCCGCGGCATCCACATTCAATTCGGAAACCGTTTGCTCCAGGAGTATGTCGAGGGTTACATGGATATCCACGCTGGCGCTGATGGCAACATCGATTTCGTGCAAGGCCGCCAGGTTGTGCAAGTTTTTTTGCGTCCCGGAAAACAAACGGGCATTCTCGATATCCACTGCAGCCGTATTTGCGACCAGGGACAATAAATCCGCCTCGGATTGGCTGAATCGGTTCAAGGTATAACTCTGCACCTGCATGACACCGATCACCCGGCCATGCACAAGCATGGGAGCATACAAGCCCGATTGCGAGAACCGGCCATCCTCCATACCCACATCCATTTTTATATCGACCTTCTCCAACCGTTCGCGCAAATTATTGAAAATGACCGGCTGGCGGGTGTGAATGGCCTCGCTCTGGGTGCCCTGGCCGGGCGGTTCCAGCGGCACCGGCGGGAGAGCAGCGGCATCCATTTTGACCCCATCGTTATTCAACCAGACACATGTGATCTGGGCTTTATCAGGGTTGTAAAGGGCAATGGCAACCAGGGAGATATCATCCAGCAACTGCCAGACCATCTCATCCAGCTTTTCGTAGATCTGGTTCACGTCAAGCGTTTCGGCCAGCAGGCGTCCCATGGTGTTGATGGTCAACAATTCTTCCGCATGCCGCAAGGTCTGTTCGTACAAGCTGGCGCGCTGAAGCGCATTGGCAGCCAGATCGGCAACGGATCCCAGCAGGCGGATTTCGTCGGCGGTTAAGGGAACGGGGGGTTGTCCTTTCTGCCGGCGAGTGCGGCCAACCCACAGGGAACCGATAAACTGGCCCTGGACCAGCAAGGGCACACCAGCAGCCGCCTCCATCTGCTTCTGTTTCTTTCGTTGGGCAGCGCGTTGCTCCTGGAGCAAATCATTGCTTTGGTAGGGCTTGCGGGTCTCCGCCACCAGGCCACTCAATCCTTCACCGGGCTGCAGGCGTGTGCCCATCCATTTGACCCACTTCCCACGCGCCGCCTCGACAATGTTGCCGCCGGTAAGCGGGTCGTAAGCCACCAGGCAGGCATCATCCGCGGGGAACAAGCCCATCATTTGATCAAGGATGACCGATACGATTTCCGAACGCGCCAGAGCAGCGCGCAGCGCCTCCGAACAATCTGCCAGCGCGCTCATTTCTTCGACCTGGTGAAAGGTCTCTGCCAGCAGGCGGGCATTTTCAATGGCGATGCTGGCTTGGGCAGCCAGTGTGGTCAATAGACGCTCATCGGCTTCCGTAAACGCCCCGACTTGTTCGCTTTCCGTGCCGATCACGCCGATGGTGCGTTTCCCCACTTGCATGGGTACGTACAACCCGGATCGGATGTCCTTGAAGTTGCTGACAGCGCGTGGGTCAGAAGTAACGTCCGCGGAGCGGATCGCCTGGCCATGCTGAATGACCCAGCCGCTGAAGCCCTGGTCGGGCTTTGCAATGGCCCGATTCAGACGGCGCGTTTCGGCCTGCAGTTGCTGCACCGTCAGGCCAGGGCGGTTGAATACCAGCAATTCCAGGCTCTGCGTCTCGGGGTGATACAGGCGGATGAAAGCCTGCCGCCAGGCTAATTTTTCAGAGAGCACATCAATGACCTTGCGGCCGATCTCTTTTGGCTCCACCATACGGCTGATACTCAAGCCGGTTTCGTAGAGCACTTCCAATTCCGCCACACGCTGGCGCAGGCTTTCCTCGGCCAGTTTACGCTCGGTAATATCGTGTAAGTTGATGACAATCGCCTGTACGGCACTTTCCCACAGTAAATTGGTGGCCTTGGCTTCGAGCCACCGCCACGAGCCATCCTCGTGCTGGTTGCGGAAAGTGGCCTGCCCGATCCGACCGGGGGACTGGGCCAGTTCGTTGAGTACCCTGGACACGACCGGCAGGTCTTCCGGGTGGACAAACTCTAAGCTGCTGCGGCCGAGGCGCTCGCGCACATCCCGCCCGGTCATCCTGCCATAGGCCGGGCTTTCAAACAATACCCGGCCGCGCGGGTCAACCAGGACAATGGCATCGGTATTGTGCTCGATCAGGGCACGGAAGCGTTTTTCGCTGCTTTCGAGGGCCGTTTGGGACTTTTTGCTTTCGGTGATATCGCGCCCGGAGCCCAGGATGGCCAGTGGCTGCCCAAGAGGATCGCGGATGAGCGAATAGGTGTTCCCGCTCCAGAAGGTGCTGCCATCCTTGCGGGACAATTCCAGTTCAAGCGAAGCCAGGATGGGTAGATCGGCCTGCGCCAGCCGTCCGGGAGATAGATCCCTGGTGAACAATTTCACAACCCGCGCGAAGGATTCGGGCGTCATCTGCCGGTCAAGCGGAACTGTATTGAGTTCGTCGAGTGTATAGCCGCGCTGTTTGGTCACTGAAGGGCTGATGTAGGTGGTCGTCAGATCCAGGTCCATCAGCCAGATGGTGTCGGTCATGTTCTCGGCGAGCATACGGTAGCGCCCCTCGCTGGTGCGCACAGCCTGCTCGGCGCGCTTAAGCGAGACGAGCTGCCCCAGCGCAGAAGCATACAGGCGGATTATTTCGCAATCCCGGTCGCTGACAGGCCGCTGGCGCAGCAGGTTATCGATAGTGAGATAGCCAATAATGGATTTTCCATCCCAGAGACCGGCAGAGACATGTGTGCCCTGTCCGACGACCTGTCCTTTCAGGGATAGCGGCGCATCCGTGCGGCGAAGCAGGGGCACCTGGCCTTCCAGCACAGGCATGCTGGCAAAATCGGAATCGATGGGAACCTGTAGTCCATGTTCATCGGTATAGCGGCCTTCGGTATCCACTCCAAAGGTGCCTAGTAAGGTGGAGTGGTCTTCTGCCAAAAACCAGATGGAGAGACGGTCGAAATCAAGTTGTTCCCGGCCCAGTTCCACCGCGCGCCGGCAGAGCGCATCCAGACTATCTGCTTTGGAAAGCTCGGTTGTGGCTTCTGACAGGACGGCCAGACGTTCAGCAAAATTCATCTCGGCTGCCCGGCTGGCCTGCAATTCAGCCTCCGCCTGTTTGCGTTCCGTAAGATCCTGGAAAATGCCGATGGCACCGGTCACCCGGCCATGTTCGTCCGGAAGGGGCACGGAGACATCACTGATCCAGCGCTCTTCCCCGGTGCGCGTGCGGATGCGCAGGTCATTGCCCCATTTCCCAATCTTTCCAGCCAGGAATTGTCCGGGCGCTTCGTCCTGCGTGATGCCCGTATTCTCAAGCCCCCAGACGTGGCTTTCCTGCACGCTGGCTTTCAAGATGGCTGGCGTAAATTCACCGGCCGAATAACCGGTCAGCTTGAGGATATCCTCCCCGATAAAAGTGAAACAGTTTTTCTCGTAATCAATCCCATAAGGCACCAGCCCGGCGGCTGCAATGGCGCGGCGGTAGCGTTCCTCGCTCTCATGCAAGGCGGCTTCGGCCAGCTTGCGCTCGGTGATGTCGCGCACCACCGATACATACAGATCGCCAGAGGGTAGTTCCATCCGGCCGACACTGATCTCGACCGGGATGCGCCGGCCGTCCTCGTGGAGGTTCAGACCTTCGAACACGGCGGCGCCGTGCTGGGCCAACTCGTTTTTAAGTACATTACTGGATTGCCGTACTTCAGGCGCCTGCAGATCGGCCACGTGCATTTGCAAAAGTTCTGCACGGCTGTAGCCCATCAATTCGCACATGCGCGAATTTACTTCCAGGATTTTGTCATCGTCATTTTCGATCATGATGGCGTCATTGGCTTTTTCAAAGATGACCCGGAAGCGCTCTTCACTCTCGAGCAAGGCGGCTTCGGCCTGCTTGCGCCTGGTGATGTCCGTCGAAGTACCTTCGTAATACAACAGGTTTCCATGTTCGTCACGCACGCTATGAACATTCTCCGATATCCAGACCGTACTTCCATCTTTGCGGTAGACCTCGGATTCGAAGCCCAAAAGCTCTCCCTGTGCCTCAATCAACTTCTGAAACTCCTCCCGCCGCCCCGGCTGAACATAGAAGCGAGAATTGAGGTAGTTGGCATTGGCCACCAGCTCTTCCGGCGAATCAAACCCGAGCATGCGCGCACCCGCCGGGTTGACACTAATGATTTTCCCGGCAAAGGTTGTCTGATGGATGCCTTCGATGGCGTTCTCAAAGATGCTGCGATATTTCTGTTCGGCGCGAACAAGCGCCTGTTCCGCCTGCTTGCGGTGGATGGCCATGGCCACCTGGGAAGAAACAAATTCCAGGATATTCTGTTCGCGTTCCCCATAGACCCGGGCATTTTTAAAATCCTGTACGGCCATGACGCCGATCGCCTGGCCGGCAACCAGCAATGGCACGCCCAACCAGATGGGGGCGGTTACGCCCATCTGTTCGACCTCGCCGCGCTGTTTCAGGCTTTCAAAAAGAACCTGATCACACAGCAGGGACTGAGCCGCGCGAAGAACATAACCGGTCAGCCCCTGGCCGGCCTTCTGCAGAGCTGGCGGTTTACCGGTTTTACTGGCAAAATAAGGGAAACTGATCAGCCCGGATTCTTTATCATGCAAGGCAATATAAAAATTATCGGCGACCATGACCTCGCCAATGATGGCATGGATGGACGAATAGAGAGAATCCAGATTCTCGGCCTTATCAGCGGCCTGTGCAATCCGGTAGACTGCCTGCTGGAGTTTTTCAGCCTGCCTGCGCCCGGTAATATCGCTGAATGACCAAACCCGGCCGCGCTGCGCTTCGGCCTGTTTCAGCGGCAGGGATACCCGCTCAAATACTCTTCCGTCTTTGAAATCGAGCGTATCGAAACTTTCTTCATCCGATAGATATAGTTCCTGCACCTTCTTGAGAAAACTTTGCGGATCAACCAGTTGATCCAGGACATAATTAAGAAGTGTGGTGTCATCCTGGCTGGCAAGAATCCCGGCCGGGATGCGCCACAGGTCAGCGAAACGCTGATTGGCATAAAGGACTTGATTTTCCGTGCCGACAGCCAGAATGCCATCCGCGGTGGATTGTAAAACTGCCTGTAAGGATGCTTCACTCTCGCGCAGCGCCTGCCCGGCGGCGCGCTTTTCCCCGGCCCGCTGGATGGATAGAACCAACTGGTCGATATCACAGGGTTTCTGGAAATACGAAAACGCCCCGGCGTTGATGGCCTCAATGGCCGAATCCTGCGAGGCGTGGCCGGTCAGCAGGATACACTCGCTGCCAGGGAACTTGGTCCGGACCTCGCGCAGCAACTCCAAACCGGGCATATCTTCCAGATGCAGGTCGATCAGGGCCACGTCAATATCCGCGGTCTGCGCAAGCGCCGCCACGGCGGTTCTGACCGGGATTGGCACAAAGCCTTTGGCCTTGAGGATATCCCCCATGGTCACCAGCAGGTTGGGGTCATCGTCTACGAGCAGGACATGCAGAGGTCTTGGTTCCATCTAGATTTCTTCCAGAATGAAGGGCGCCAGGCGCTGTGGATTTACACGCATTGACACCTACCTCTTTTTTATTACCTTTCGCAGCCTTTTTAGTTGGAGATCAGACAGTGTTTCCAAAAGAGCCGGGATCTCAAGCGGCTTGTACAGGCACGTGAAGGCGTGGATGGACAGGGCCGCCTGGATGGCGGCCGTCATTTCCTGGCGATAAGCCGTTACCATCAGGACGGGCAGCACCGGGTAGCGCTGCCGGATCTGCTTGAGCACGTCCACCCCGCTGATTCCATCGAGTTTCATATCCAGCATGATCACCTGGGCCTCCGCGGTCATCAGCTCCACATCTGAATGCGGGTCGCTGATCTGAAGAACGCTGAAGCCGCGCTGATGCAGGATATCACTCAGGGTCTTGCAGAAATCCTTGTCGTCGTCCACTATCACAATGGAACGTTGGTTGGCCAGCGAGGTGAAGAAGCCCAGCAGGTTGCTTATATCCAGGGGCTTATCGAAGACTCCCACCACACCCTCTTCCAGTCCCTTGCGGATAATCTCATCCGCAGCATAGGCGGTCATCAGAAACACCGGCAGGCCGGGCTGGCTCTGGTGCAGCTGGCGGTGCAATTCCACGCCGTTCATGCCCGGCATGCGTACATCCGTCAGGACGCAATCGAACGCCTGGGTGCGGGCCAGTTCGAGCGCCTGCGCGCCGGAATTGGCTTCCACCGGCATGTGCCCGGTCATGGATAAAATGTCAGACAGGGTGTGCGTCATGCGCTGGTCGTCGTCAACGATGAGGATGCGAAGTTTTTGATCCATTTTAAATCTCCAAAAAAGGGCAAATAGTCTTATCGCCTTATCGTGTGGTAGCTTGGAGAGCGATCCTGCAAAACTATTCGATTATTTGACTATTCGACTGCAAATGATAAACAGGCAGATATACAATAAACGTGCTGCCCTTGCCGGGCTCGCTGCGGGCTTCGATGGTACCGCCGTTGGCTTCGATCAGCCTCTGGCTGACCGCCAGCCCCAGCCCGATGCCCTTGGTCTTGGTAGTGAAGAGCGGTTCGAACAGTTTACCCATGTTCTCCGGCGGGATACCCGTACCGGTATCCTGTACCGTAATGGCTATCATATCACCTTGCTGGCAGGCAGACAGGTTTATTTTTCCGGGCTGGGGCGTTTCGTTCGGCAAAGCCATAGCCTGGTAGGCATTGGTGACCAGGTTGCCAAGCACCTGGACAACATGACCCGGGTCGGCATAGACCGGCGGCAGGTCGGGGGGCAGATCAAGCATTACTTCCACCGAGTCCGGCACACTGTAACGCTTCAGCGTTTGGTGCACCAGGTAGGAGACATCCGCCGGTTCCCGGTCAACCGACTTGATGCGGGTGAAATCCAGCAGGTCGGTGATGATCTTATCGGAGGTGCGCGTTTCATTTTCAATGATACCCAGGTAATCCCGGATGGTGGCGTTGGCATCCGGCTGGGTCATCTTCAGGTAATAGACCGCATTCGAGATGACCCCCAGCGGATTGCGCAGCTCATGCCCAACGCTGCCGGCCAGCTGCCCGAGGGTGGCCAGGCGCTCCTGGCGGATCATCTTCTCGTGGGCATCCCGCAATTCCTGCGTGCGTTCCGCCACATCCGTTTCCAGGCGGAGACTGTATTCCTGCAGGGACCGCTCGGCACGCTTGCGTTCGGTGATATCGCGCGCAATGGTGGAAGCGCCGCTGATCTGGCCGGAAGCATCTTTGATGGGCGAGACGGAAATGGAAACATCCAAGCGGCGCCCGTCTTTGCTCAGACGCACCGATTCATAGTGGTCGATTCTCTCGCCGCGCTTTACCTTGGCAAGGATTCCCGACAGTTCATTCGGCCGGTCTTCCGGAATCAGCATGGACACCGGTTTTCCAATGGCTTCCGCAGCGGAATAACCATACAGGCGCCCAGCACCGGCATTCCAACTGGTGATCAAGCCATCCAGGGTTTTCCCAATGATGGCATCATCGGATGATTCGACGATGGCAACCAGCTGGGCCAGCTTCGCCTCAGCCAGCTTACGCTCGCTGATGTCGCGGACGTTGCATTGGACCACCTTGTGATGATCCACCTGATATACATTACTGACGAACTCCACATGGAACCTGCGCCCATCGGCAGTCTCCAGCGGCAAATCTTCATAGCGGATGTATTCCTTCTGTTGTAATTCCAGGAAGTTGGCTTTGTTGGCAGCAATATCCTTAAAAAAGTCCAGTTCCCAGAGTTCTTTTCCTACGATTCCTGCGCGCGGGAACCCCAGCATCTCAACCAGGAAAGGATTCACGTCCGTGACAACTCCCGATTCGGCATCCAGGATCAAGATACCGTCCCGGGCGGCCTCGAACAGGCGGCGGTAGCGCGTCTCCGATATTAGCAAGGCCTGCGCCGCAGCAACCTGCGCCCGGGAGGAGCGCACGACCTGCTGCCGCCAATACCAAGCCAAGAAACCAATCAGGGCAAAGGTGAGAACGATGGAGGCGAAGTAAAGGATGGTTGGGAGATTCATAAAAATGCCTCTGGCATACCTGTCATTGCCAGTTCCGTGCCGCAGGCACACGTGCGAAAAAGTTGTTCTTCCCGAGCATCGCGGAGCATACCCGAATGATAAGCGATCCCCAGCCTGCGAACTTTACCCCCCTCTGAGAAGGAGATATCTTTGTTGAAAAAAAATCTCCTCCCTGAGAAACGGGGACGATGTCGCAATGACAGAATCTTGGCTTGCTTTAATTTGCGCCGGGATGCTGCCAAGGTGCACTTTGCTTGGACCATTAACTAAAAAGGCGCGGTTTCTAAAGTATCATTTTACAATAAATACTCCTCCACCGCATCCACCGGCAGGGGAGTTTTTACATCCGCCACTTGGGGGAGGCCCTCGGCCTACCCAACTACCTTACTTCAAACTCTTAACAGGCAAATACAGAGTGAAGGTGGAACCCTTGCCAACTTCACTCTCCACCTCGATGAGCCCGCCGTTGGCTTCTGCCAGCTTCCGGCTGACCGCCAGACCCAGCCCGATGCCCCTGAGCTTGGTGGTGAAAAGCGGCTCAAAGAGTTTCTTCAGATTCTCCGGAGTGATGCCTGTGCCGGTATCCTTAACGTTGATCCGAACCCACTGACCGCCCTTCACCTTTGACTGGACACCGCTCACTGTCAACTGTCCTGCCTCTTTCATGGCCTGGCAGGCATTGGTGGTCAGATTGCCCAGCACCTGCTCAATCTGGCGCAGGTCGACAAAGACATCTGGCAGGTCAGGTGGCAGATCGAGCACCGTCGTAATGTACTCCGGCACCGGGAAGCGTTCGAGCACGAGCTGAACCAGAGCAGGGATGGCCACCAGTTCCTGGTCGACAGACTTGATGCGCGCGAAGTCCAGCAGGTCGGTGATGATCTTTTCAGCGTTGTGCACTTCCTGCTCGATCACGCCGTGGTACTTGCGGATCTTTTCATCCGCCTCCGGCTGGACCAGCTTCAGATAGTAGATCGCGTTATTGATGACACCCAGCGGGTTGCGCAATTCGTGGCCGACACTGCCGGCCAGTTGGCCCAGCAGGGCCAGTTTTTCCTGGCTGACCAGTTTCTCCTGGGCTTCGGTCAGTTCGCGCGTGCGGGCTGTCACTTCGGTGGCGAGACGGGCATTGTAATCCCGCAGGGCTTCCTCGGCCTGCTTGCGCTCGGTGATATCCGTCCAGGCGCCAATAATTTCGCGTGTCCCATTTTCCTCGTCCCGCAACAAGCGATGTTCATCATGCAGCCAGATGATCCGGCCATCCTTCCGCAGGAAACGGTATTCGTGCCCATAAAAGTCATCGAAAAGGTGCTCCATAGAAGCCTGGACAGATGGTCGGTCCTGCGGATGGACTTGTCCCAGCCACCAGGAGGGTACCATTGCATCCTCTGGTTGAAAACCCAGAACGGTCTCAATGTTTTCACTGATCCAGATGGGAGTGGCCTGGTCGCCCGCTCTCGTGAGAGCATAAATGACGGTCGGGCTGTTGGCCAGCATATGAGTCAGGCGTTCGGAGGTTTCGCGTAAAAGCTCCTCGGCCTGTTTTTGCGCGCTGATGTCCTGGGAAATCACTTGAATTCCCACCACCTTATGCTGCTCATCCAGCAGCGGCTGGTAAGAGGAACGGATCCATCTTGTTCCCGCGGGCATGCTAAATTTCGTCTCAAAGACTTCTGCCACACCCGAGGCCAGGACACGCCGCATGCGCTCATCCACAATCGGGCCTTGTCCGGGTCCAAACACCTCCAGTGCGGGTTTGCCAAGCGCGTCCGCCGGCATGGTCAACCCTTGGGACTGGCTGTTTTGGAGGACGACGCGGCAATCCATATCAAAGATGCTGTTGGCCGTGCCGGAATGTTCGAAGATTAATTGATACCTGGCTTCGCTCTCACGTAATTTCTCTTCGGCCAACTTGCGGTCGGTGATGTCATTAATGGAAGTCACCAGGTACAGCGGCTGGCCAGCCTGGTCCCGGCGTAAAGCCGTGCCGATATCCGCCCAAACAATCGAGCCATTCTTATGGATATATCTTTTGGTGAAACGCACCGTCTCTTTTTCACCCGAAAGAAGCGTATCAATCTCCCTTTGTGTCAATGCAATGTCATCGGGATGCGTGATCTCCTGCCACATGCTCGCTTGGAGTTCCTGCGGGGAATAGCCCAGCATTTCACAAAAAGCCCGGTTTACACTGATCTCACCGGAAGGCTGGGTGATGGATTCCCCAAGGACCGAATGGGTAAACACATACTCGAACTCATCCTCGCTAATCTGCGGATCGCTTCGGGCAGCCTGCCCTCTTTTCAACCCCAGACGGGCTTCCCGCAGCATAGTCTCCATCTGGCCGGCGATCAGGGTGGAGACCAGTGCAAACACGAACAACACCGCTACGGACAGGTAATTGTATGTGAAAACCGTCTTCCCGGTCAGATAGAACCCCGTGTAACCGGCCGCCGCCAGCAGCGCGAACAAAAAGGAATACACCGGCCCGACCAGGAAACTGGCCGCCACAACCGGGATGGCATAGGCCAGCAGGACGCGGTCCAGCGTATTCAGGGGATCGAAGAGTGTAATTACCAGGGTTATCAGCACCAGGAAAATGCCGGCCGCCAGCTTTACCCAGCCGCGGCGGTTGAGCCAGAAGAGTCCCGCCAGCGCGGCGAATACGACCGCGTTTTCGAGCAGATACAACCCATATCCCTGGCCTGGTTCAGTAAATGTTTGGATGAGATTGATGATGCTGAGCACCAGCAGGAGCAGCAGGCAACCCAGCAGGATGCCCGCCAGCAACCGCCCGCGCCGACGCGAATCAGGCTCCGGGTTCCTGACCAAGACAGCCCTTTCGTACCAGGCCCGCCACTTTTTCCGCCACGCCCCGGCCGGGGTTATGCTTGTTTCCATAAGCCGCCTTTTGACAGGCGTGATTGTTCCCCTTGAATTGCGACTCACGCCTTAATACCATTGTACAACCAATCAATGGGTTGCGCATCTGCGTCAACCCACAGAATTATTAAGCCCATCCATGCTGAATTCGCTGACAATCCCCGGCTTGCAGGGAATTCCCCCAATTGCAAGGAGATGGCTTAGGCTAAAAAGGCCTTGCAATGACACCGTTTATCGTCATTGCAAGGCGGTGTCCATGTGTTCTCTGACCCCTGATGGCTGTTCTTTGTTCCCTGTAAGACTCTACTCGTCGTTCAACCCGGTGATACCCTCCCGCAGGGCATATAGTGCTGCCTGGGTGCGGTTGGCCAGCTGGAGTTTATCCAGGATGCTGCTGACATACTTTGCAATGGTCCGTTCGTTGACTACCAGCTTCTCGGCGATTTCCTGGTTGCTCAATCCACGTGCGATCAGGCGGATGGTTTCCAATTCGCGCCGGGTCAGCGGGTCCGCAGTATAGGTCAACTCGGTGGGATGGTTGATCTCCTGGATCAATTTGACCGCAATGGAAGGCTGTAATGAGGCCCGGCCCTGGTCCACATCCCGGACTGCCTGGAGCAATTGATCGCGCGTGGCATCCTTGAGGATATAACCCAAAGCCCCGGCCTTGATGGCCTGATAAACCAGATCGTTCTCGGCGTAGGCAGTCACCACCAGGATGCGCGTGTTTGGCGATACCTCCCTAACCTTCGGGATGGTGGTAAGGCCATCCTGGTTGGGCATCATCATATCGAGCAGTACGACATCCGGCTTTTCTTTCTTAATGATTTCCACCGCCTGGATCCCGTCGGAAGCCTGGCCGATCACTTCAATATCCGAATAATTGGTCAGGATGGCTGCCAGTCCTTCCCTGACCACGGTCTGATCATCTACAACGAGTAAACGGATTTTTTTCATGGTTTTCTCTTGTCCCTGGTTGCTTGCGGAATTTTGTTTTCATCAACCGTTGCGATTATTTTTGTCCCTTTTCCCGGGACTGACCGGATGGTTAATTTGCCATCCACCTTGGCAACCCTTTCCTGCATGATCCGCAATCCCATGCCGGCATTGCTCCTGGCCTTGAGGTCGAAACCGCAACCGTCATCCACCACTTCGAGGATAACCGCAGACTTGCGCCTCTTCAGAAGAATCGTCACAGACTTGGCATCGGCATATTTTATTATATTGTTTAATGCCTCCATGGCAATATTATATAAAACGTTTTCTTTTTCCAGGGACAGGTTGATTTCTTCATCCGCCAGCACCCGGGCTTTCATATTCGCCCGCCCCTCCACCGCGGAGAGCCGTTCGTTCAGGGCTGCCACCAGCCCTTTGTTTTCCAGGTCCACCGGTTTCATCTGGAAAATGAACAGGCGCATCTCTTTCAATGTCTGGCGGGCGCTCTCGCCAATCCGGGCCAGGTCTTCCGCCCGTATGGAAGAGCCGGTCTCCAACCTAGCCTGGGCGGCTTCGGTTAATTGCACAACACCATACAGTTTTTGGGAGATGGAATCGTGTAAATCCCTGCCCAGGCTGCGGCGTTCCTCCTGGGCCAGGGCCTGTTTTCGAGTCCGATCATTGCGTATGAAGGAGGCCAACTCCTCGGCCACGATCGCCAGGCGGGTGATTTCGCCATTTCCGAAAGCCGGCGCTTCCTCCTTCTTGACCAGGCCAATCACTCCCAACCCATGCTCACCGGCCATCAAAGGCTGCATAAGCATGGATTTATTGCCCGATCGCTGCATGGCGGGTGGGAAGCGTTCATCCGTGGAGATATCCGGGGCGAAAAAGGGCTCCTGCTGTTCAAGGACCTGTGCCACGATGCGGGTTACTGCCGGTGAGGTGGACAGGTGCTCCAACTCCTTGCGCGCCACCCCGTGGTGCGCCGCCAGGTAAAACTTGGGTACCTCTGCATTAGAACCCACATCTTCCAGCAGGAAAATCAGGCCGGCCTGGCTGTGAAACGCATATACGATCTGCGAGATGGACTCAGTTAAAAAATCATTCTGGTTTACAGTCCGGAAGGCTGTATCAGAAATGGAATGCAGCAGCACGAACATTTCATCGCGTGCCAGTTGCCGGGCATTATCCGCCCTTCTGCGATCGGCAATATCGCGCCATAAAACGACTTTGCCAACCGGTTGTTCCGTTGGGCGGATAAGAGGCAGGATGCGCAAGCTGAGATAGCGCAACTCGCCATTCACATTCACGCTGCCTCTCAATTCCGTTTCCCGCATGGAAGGTTCCTGGTCCAGTTTGAGCCAATTCTGCAGGAAGTCTTCCGCCGGTTTGCCGAAGGTCTCTTCGCGTGTAACCCCCAGGAGTGTCTCCGCGGCCGGATTGAGGTCCACGATCCGGTTATTCAAATCCAATACCATCCAACCCTCGCTCATACTTTCAACCACCATATCACGGGCGATGGGGACAATATCCATTAATTTGTACCGGTAGATGCTGTACACCAGCAAACCACCCGTAATGATAAATGATGCCAGGGGTGGTTCCAGGTTAAGAATGAATTTAAATGTTGCCAGGCTGATAATTTTGGTCAGGATCGGTATAAAAACTCCGATGATGATCGTGATGGACTGGAGTATGTATTGCCTGGGCTTGTTGAGAAAAGTCTGGGTCAGCAGGATCAGCGCCAGAATCATCAAGCCGTCTGAATACGAGGCATTTATCCAGTACCATGGGCTGGAGTTGAGAAATAATCCTGTGCTGGCAAGACCATAGGTGGTGGAGAAATACGCCTGCCAGCGGTCCGTCCAAAACAAGAACTGCGTGACCAGGGGTTCCAGGCAAAGCAGCAGGATCCCCCACTTGCTCAACCATTCTTCATGATTGGTGTAAGCAATGATGAATGTCAATAAAGCCGTCGACGTGACGGTGGCCCCCAAGGTGATCAGCGCCAGCCAGAATCTACCATCCGAATGCGGAAGATAAATTATTTTATAAAGAAGAATACCGTACGCGGCAGTCCAGATGATCAGGGCAGACGAAAAGACAACCAGGCTGGCAGCCCCGCGGACTTTCCGCTGCCGCCGGATCAACAGGACGATGCCTACTGCAATTCCTATGATTGGTAGAACGAAACCGAATGGCATGCCCAGGTCGCTTTCTGAATTCCGTGTTTATTCGTGTACGGCCGCCCCGGCATTGTGGGGGGTTTGGATCAGTTTCTTTTGCTTTTCGGCCAAATCTTTCTTTCCCAACCGGCGATAACATGTCTCCAGTGCTGAATTTGTCAGGGAACTTTGCGGATCCAGCCGGAGGGCATGTTTATATGCAATTATAGCATCGGAAAAGCGCTCTTCGATATGGTAAAAATGCCCAAGATTGCTCCACAGGCCGGCCTCCTGCGGATTGAGGCGCACGGCTTTCCGGCAGGCCCGGACAGCCCGCAGCGGTTGTTCCAAATCCAGATAGACCAGTCCCAGTTTTGCCCAAAATGCAGCCAGCCAGACGGTGTCATTCAACTGCCGGGCAATCTGCCTGCCTTGTTGCAGGCGTTGAATGGTTCGATCATAGGTCTTTTTGCCATAATACAGGCCGGCCAGCTTGAAAAGCAACTCCATCCGGATCCTGAGGAAATCGGTTTGTTCCGGCAGGTTGGCCAGACGCGCCTCGTGCAATCGAATCTGTTCGTCAAGGAACTGAGACTGGCCTGGCAAACCCTGGGCTGGTTCGCCCCATGCACCAGCCGACATTTCCGGAAGTTCCGGTTCGGCAGTATCATTGAATTCCACTACACGGTGACGGAAGGCCCAGAAATCCGGCGCATGGCGGGATAGCGCCATCGCCTCATCCCGGTCAAGCCAGATGACCACCCGGATGGCATAATCCACGAAATACTCCCGGCGCATATTGAGAGCGCGGTAGGCATTGGCGCTCTCTTTCCCGCCGCCGCACGACAGGCCACTGACCGAGAAAACGGAACGATCCCGCTCCGGACGTTGGGAAAGCAACAAGGGGATGTCAAAATGGCTTGCATCCACGTCAAAGGGGACCAACGACTGTCCATTTTCAGTTAGGCGCTTTTCCAGAGCACGTTCTGCCCTCGCCCGCACCGATTCAAATTCATAGAAGACCAGCAGTATGGATGGCCGCTGCCGTTCGAACGCGAACGAAAGCTCTTCGAAGAGCTGATCGATCCGCTCCTCAAAGGACTCGCTTTGTTCCGATTTCTTTTGGTCAGATTCTTTTGGCATGGTTTTTGGGCGGGTGTTGGCTGTTCCCTAGTGTACTTTCATTATACACTGCGGCGCAACTGAAAATTGCAATCCAATTCCCTCTAAAAATCGTACGGAACTCAAAATCTGAAGCCGTGCATGTCTTCAAACCTGAAAATTAATCCGGTTATCCGACCATGGAACTCTAAGACTATCCGACTATTTAATATACAATAGGGATGTGAAGCCCCTTCTCCGAACCCGCCTGTGTTTGTTTGCCTGGTACCTGACCGGCGGCCTGCTCCTGCTGGCTACGGCTGCTTGCAGCTCGTCGTCGCCGCCAAACCGTCCTTGGGTCCAGGCCGATTTGCGCGCCCTAGACCAGAAAGTTACCGCCAGCCCTGACACCGATATCCTGGCAGTCTACACACGCACCACCGATCTAAGCGTGGATATCCGTGTTGACTTGTTGGATATTAACCCCGGCGATGTCTACGCCCTCAAGATTGTTCTATGGGATAACCGGGATTTTTCCAAAACTCCCCTGACGATCGACATGTCATCCACCGGCGCAGTCCAGACCAGCGGGATCCAGGCCGGAAAACCAATCATCTGGCCGCGTGTCGTCCAGGATTACCAGTTGGATACCGTCACTGTCAACCTCAACCGGGCTTTCATCGGCGACCGCTACCACCTGGATGTTTCCTCATATACCACCGCCCCGCTGGCGCTGGCAGATGAAGTTGACGACGTCCGTTCCGATGGCCCGGCCCCACGCGAATTTGCGCCCTTCCTGATGGCCTTCTGGGATGTCTTCCCAGCCTCCACCCCGACCCAAGCCCTGCGCGATTGGGATGGCGCGCACTCCGGCCCGCTCGGCTCGCGCCACGGCTTGAAGTATATCCTGGCAGCCGCCGGGCAATTTGGTTATCCCATGGCACTGCTGGACCTCAAGAATCCTGCCAGCCTGGCAGCCTTGGACTTCATGGGCAATCTTCCGGAGATCAAAGACTTGCAGGCGCGCGGCCTGCTTATCCTCCCGGATGTAGCCTACGGCGAACCGGCGACCTTTGCCCTAGGATTAAGCAACCGGGCCGCCGCCGGGTTTGGCCTGCCCGCCAGCCAATTCGTTTACGCACTCTCACCGGACCCTTTGGCAAACCTAAAGCAGGTCGCACTGGCCGGTTACCGGGCCCAGTTCCTGCCTCTCACCGATGATACCCACCTGGCAAAATCGGGCGGGCGGCTGCTCATCCCGCTCCCACCTGCCAATGCCATCCAAGCCACCCAGGATGGGCCATCCTTGGAAGTGCGGCGTGCCCTCATCTCAACCGCTCTCTCGTCAGACCCGGCCGACCTGGTGGTACTGGGGGGCAGCCTGACTCAATCCACCTGGGGCGACCCGGACATGGCCGATCCCACTTTTGAATGGATTGCCGCCCACCCGTGGATACAACCGCTGGCAAGCCCGGGTTTATTGGCCTTCCCAAGCCGGTCGCTACCGATTCCAGTGTCCGCCACGGCAAGCAGCCAGCCCTGGTTGGCAGCTTTGCAATCCGCCCCGGATAATGCCGCCAGCTTGTCCGCCTGGCAGACCTATCTGACACTGAGTGCCTACACACCCGACCCGCAATTGCAGGCATTGGGCCGCGCCTATCTTGGCCAGGTGGGTGAATTGCTGGCAGCTGCCAACTGGGCAAACCAGCCATCTGCCCGTGTTGATTGCAGCGTTGATTTGAACGGCGATGGCCGGGACGAATGCATCCTGGCAAACCGGCAATATTTTGCCATTCTGGAGACAGACGGAGCCCGCTTGACGCAATTCTTCTATCGGGATGCAAATGGCCCGCACCAGCTGGTTGGGCCTTCCTCGCAGTTCGCAATCGGGTTGAGTGACCCATCCGAATGGCATCCGGAGAACGGCGAAGCGGCGGACCCAAATGGTATTCCCGGCGCGTTCTCGGATGCCAGCGCTACCTGGACAGCCTACACCCCAACTCTCCAGCCGGCTGGGATCACCTTTACCAGCCCGGACGGCCGCCTGCTCAAGCATTACCAATTAACAGCGAATGGCATGGAAGTGCATTATCAGGGACCCGGTCCGGTGAGCACCCTTATCCCGCTGGCAGTGGACCCACAAAGGTATTATTCCGGCCCGGTGGATTATCAGGCCACGCTGGCGCCGCATGCCTGGACATGGAGCCTGGCAGGAGGCAGCCGCGTCGAGGTCAGCACCGACGCGACCATTTCGGCGAAAGCCTTTACCGCCGCAATTCCTTTCCTTTCTTCATCCGAAGATCCCAACCTGGATTATCCGAAAGGGGATTATCTGCCTTTTCCGCTGTCACTGGTAACCATCCAGAGTAGCGGAAATTTTAGTGTAGAGATAATCGTTGGATGAATAATTGCACAATCCCCTTATTTATGGTAAAGTTTGTTTGGAAAATGATTCTTTTCAATCGGTTGTGTTGGATGTCCGCGTCAGATCAAGGTACAACCCGAAAATCATAGAAGAACCACAATTTGAGTGCAGGCACTCAAAATACGAACTCATCCTGAATTATCGGATAGGTTCCAAGCCAAATGGAATAAATATTTGGGAGCAAACCATGAAAAAGCAAGATATTCCCGATATTGTTGTCAGCAGACTCCCGATTTACCTGCGGGCCCTGCGCCGGATGCAAGCGTTGGAACAGGAGAACACCTCCTCACAGGAACTGGGCGAACAGGTGGGCATCTCAGCCGCACAAATCCGTAAAGACCTTTCGCAATTCGGGGAATTTGGCAAACAGGGTACCGGCTATAACATTGTTTTTTTGATCGGCAAACTGCGTGAAATCCTGCAACTGGACCATTTTTGGGATGTGGCCCTGGTAGGGATGGGCGATATGGGCCATGCCCTGGCGCGTTACCAGGGTTTTCATGACCGTGGTTTCCGTGTAGCATTGGTCTTCGATAATGACCCGGCAAAGATTGGAGTGCAGGTGGGCAGATTTATGATCCAGGATACGCGCGAGATGGGAAAAGTCATCCAGGAGGCCGGTATCAAGGTGGCGATGGTGTGTGTCCCGGCCTCAGTGGCCCAGGCAGTCACCAATCAGTTGGTGGAGGCAGGGATCAAAGCCATCCTGAATTATGCGCCCATCAGCCTGAATGTTCCGGCAGGGGTCAGAGTGCAATACCTGGACCCATCCATTGGTTTGCAGAGAATGACCTATTATCTGGATTAAAAGCTATTTAAAAAATTAAAAGATGTTCGTAAATTGAGCGTGTGCGGCTTTGCACCCTTCGGGTATGCTACGCGGCCGCACACGCTCAATTAATGGTTCTTCCATTATTTTACGGGTTTTATAAAATTGGTACTGCCACGAAGCCCAGCCCATACGGGCCGACATGCGTCCCGATGGCAGTGGTGACATTGACCAGCAATGGGGGTATAGACACCTTTGACCTGACATGCTCCAATAATTGGCAGGCAGCCGATTCGGCATAGGTATGCAGTACCGCCAGACGTTCCAATTGTCCCCAAGAATTGAGCAACTCGACCAACCGCTCGACTCCCTGCAGACGCGTGCGCGCCTGCCCGAGCCGGCGGACGATACCAACGCGCAATTCGATCAACGGTTGCAATCGAATCGCCCCGCCAATCATTGCAGCCGTCCATGAAACACGTCCGCTGCGGTGGATGTAAGCGATGGTTTCCAGCAGGGCCGTCATCCGCACACGTTTCCGCACGCTTTCGACCAGGCTCAACACCTGCTCCCGCCCGGCCCCCTGTGCGGCAGCTTCCGCTGCCAGAATAACCTGGTAACCGAGACCCAGACTTAGCTGCCCGCTGTCCAAAACGGTCACGCGCCAGCCAAATTTCTGCGACGCCAGCCGGGCGGCGTTATAAATGCCGCTCAATGCATCCGGAGGATGGATAGAGACGACCGAGTCTGCTCCGGCCTTGAGCAATTTCTCGTAATGTTCCTAGAATGAACCGACCGAGGGGCTTGAAGTGGTTGGCAGGCTTCGCAGAGCTGGCAGATGGGTATAGAACTCTTCACGACTGATTTCCAATCCATCGGCATAACTCTTCCCGTTAATATTGATCAGCACCGGAACTATCTCGATACCATACTGTCCGGCCAGAGCAGCGGGAATATCCGAGCTGCTGTCAGTGACAAAACCTGTTTTCATCTCCGCCTTTGGTCCGTCGACTCCAATACGACCAGCTCGATGCTGCGCGGGCCAAACATCGCTGCCAGATGGGGCTGGGTTGAGTGCTCGCTGAAAAGCGTCTCTGGAAAAGTATCCTGCACAAACTGGCGTAAAGGGCTGGTACTCAGGCTGCCACGACCGGAACAGTTAACCAGGGCAATCTGGGCTGGGGCTTCGAACTCACCTAAAAAGTCCTGAAATGCCTCAAACAAGTGCCGCGGGGTGCGCACCTTTTCCATGGGAACCAACCGCCCATCTTCGAAAGTGAAAATGGGCAAAATTCCCATCATCTCGCCGACTAATGCCTGGGCATATTCCATATGTCCGGATTGGGCCAGGTACGTCAGCTCCGGGATACAGAGTAACAAGTAGATCCGTGGGATGCTAGCATACCCAACCCGAGCGCGGTCGTCAGGCTATCTATCACTTCCACAACCGCGCCGTTACTGTATTGTTCTGCGGCCGCCAGGGCGTGATTCATTGTGGGACTAAATAATGAGGAGAGTGTTACGACCAAAATAGAGTCGTAATCGCGGCCCAACCTGGCATAGAACTGGATAAATTCCTGCGGAGAAGGTGCTACTAGCCGTCTCCGGTTAACGAAACCACCCGGCAAAGACCGGCCTTCCTGGTGTTCGACATGCTGGAGGTCGAATGGTATGACGTGCACACGGTCATACCCCGGGAACCGGGGCTGCGTGAACTGGGCTGTGCTGTCGGTAAGGATGCAGACGTAGGACATCGGTTAACTCTGAGCCAGGCGGGCAAAACTCCGGCCAGACATGGGATCATTCTACTGAAAGGATAAACTGATAATGCGGTTGACCGCCATCCTGCAATTCCACTTCCTGAGCCGGATAGGCCGCCCGGATCACATCCACGATCCGGTTGGCTTCGGTGACTGGCATATCCTCACCATAAAAAAGCGTGATCAGTTCGCGCTCGGCAGTCCCGGCTTTTTTCAATCCACCCAGACAGGCTGATTCCACCGAAACCGTTGAAACAGCCAGGTTACCATTCACCAGTGCAATAACCTGTCCCTGTTCCACCGAGACGCCATCAATCTCCACCGTGCGGGTCGCGGTCGTGATTTCAATCGTTATTACATCCTCAATGGACTTGGTCATCCTGGAGACCACCGCTTCCAAATCGCCATCCGGGTTCAGGTGCATCATGGCTGCCAGTCCCTGCGGAATGGTACGGCTGGGAATAATATGCACGTTCTTGACAGTTACATCCTTGGCCTGTTGCGCGGCCAGGATGATGTTCTTGTTATTGGGCAAAATGATGATTTTATCAGTCGGCAAATTCTCAAAGGCGTCCAGTATATCCTTGGTGGACGGATTCATCGTCTGTCCTCCCTCAACGATGCCTGCCACTCCCAGGCTGGCGAAGACGCGCGAAATTCCACGCCCCGGCGAGACGGCCACCACTGCGATCTGTCCTGCCTCAATATTTGCCAACTCGATATGCCCCCCGCTGGATTTTTTCCCTATATCTTCCATCTGGGCTACCAGGTTTTCCATGGCAATCTTGGTGATTGTTCCCAAGCCCATAATGTAATCAGCCGGCTTGTTGCGATTTTCGGTGGGGACGTGGATATGCATCCGGTACATACCTTCCCCCTCGCCCACCTGGATGGAGGTTCCCATCGTTTCCAATTCAGCATAGAAGTTCCGTAGATCAAGTTCCTGGGCAGGCACGAAGTCGACCACCACCTCGAAATCCTGGCCTGGTTCGATGTCTTCCATGGCATTCTCCAGATTCATGGCCGAAAGAGGCTGGACAGTTGCGACAGGTACATCCAGTGGCTCGCCTAAAATATAGCGCAGCATTCCTTCCAGAATGAAAAACAGGCCTTTGCCACCCGAATCAACCACACCGGCCTGTTTGAGAACCGGCAGCAGGTCGGGGGTCCGTTCCACCGAAGCATTCGCCGCAGGAACGATGCGTGCCAGAATTTCGTAGGGATCGGTGGTCTCACGCAGGGCTTCTTCCGCGGCAGTCGCAATATCCTTGGCAACAGTCAGGATGGTTCCCTCCACCGGCCGGACGACGCCTTTATAAGCAGTATCGCGCCCCTCGGCAAAAGCGCGCACCAGGGACGGGCCATCTAAAAATTCCTGGTTATGCAAGGCACGCGCAAAACCGCGCCAGAGTTGGGAAAGAATGACTCCCGAATTACCGCGCGCGCCCATCAATGCCCCCTGCGACACGGCCGCGGCCATCTGGCCAACCCCATGATGACCGAGATGGTCAATCTCCTTGTAAGCCGATTGCATGGTCAGGACCATGTTCGTGCCGGTATCGCCATCAGGGACGGGAAAAACGTTGAGCAAGTTTACCGTCTGCTGATTGGCCCGCAACCAGGTCAGCCCAGCTTCGACCAGTTTCTTGAGCATCTGCCCGTCAATCGGCGTGGACTTAAAACGCTCCAGCCGGGCTTGAATATCCGGATTCATACTAATAAATTCTCCTCATGCTAGTCGATATTGCTGATGCGCAGGCCCTGAATGTGTACATTCACATGATGGATCGGCATGCCCAAGGCCTTTTCCACCTGATAGCGCACCGCATTGGCGACACTGTCAGCCACTGAGGTAATCCGGGTGCCATATTCAATGATAATATGAACGTCAATATCTATCTCTTCGCCATTGTAGTTCACGGTAACGCCGCGAGCCGGTTCGTGGGTAATGGACATTGCCAGGCCTTCAGCCAGGTTCTTGGGAGCCAAACCGACCACACCATAGGAGGTCAACGTGGCATGGTAAGCGATGGTTGCCAGGGCACTTGGCGAAATGGAAATGGTGCCCAAAGTAGTCGTTTCTTCGCCCATAGTTTTATCCTCTATTAATTGAACATCTCATTAATCCGAGAAGGGGGGAATGCCCCATTCTTTTCCTCTTTATTGAGCAAATATGCATATATGTGATAAACACTCGACTTGTACAAGGGTGCGATTCGTGGTAGAATACGCCGCCTGTCCAAGACAGACTGGTATTATCTGATTAGAAAGGAAATCCAAAAAATGGCAAAATGCGCTCATTGTGGTAAGTCCACTACTTTTGGTCACGCTGTTTCGTTCTCCAAGCGGACAACCAACCGTCCCTTCCATCCCAACCTGCAAAAGGTGACGCTCATCGAGAACGGTCAGAAAGTGCAAAAGATTTTGTGCACCAAGTGCATCCGCACGTTGGCAAAAACAGCCTAATCAGTTTTTAATCCACCAAGACAAGGTCACGGCGCGAGCCGTGATTTTTGTTTTTATTGCACCTGATCCGTGAGGATGCCCTTCAACGCCTGGATGCCGGCCGCGATCCCATCCGGATGGTTAAAGACCGCACTTGCAGCAACAAAAGCATCTGCTCCGGCTTCCCGGACCTGGTCAATTGTTTGAATCGAGATGCCGCCATCCACCTCCAGCCAGGCGGGCGAACCAATCTGGTCCAGCCTGCGGCGAATATAGGCAACCTTCGGCACTTCCTCACCCATGAATTCCTGACCGGAATAACCGGGATGGACGGTCAGAACCAGGACAATGTCTGCCAGCGGTAAGGCCGCTTCAAGACTGCGGACCGGGGTGGACGGGTTGAGTGTTACACCAGCCATACAACCAAGGCCCTTGATCAGGTTCAACGTCCTGGCAATATCCGGGCAGGTTTCCACATGCACAATCAGGTGGCTAGCGCCGGCTTTTGCAAATGCTTCCAGCAATTTCTCCGGCTGCTCCACCATCAAGTGGACATTGATTGGCAATCTGGTGGCCCGGCGGCAGGCTTCCACAATGAATGGTCCCATGGTCAAGTTTGGCACGAAATGCCCATCCATGACATCCACATGGATCCAGCCCGCTCCGGCTGCCTCGGCTTCGGCAATTTGCTCACCGAGCCGGGTAAAATCTGCCGAAAGAATGGATGGAGCGATCAAGAAACGTTTAGGCATTGTTCCCAAGCACACAAGAGACTTTGTGCCAAACCGGTTCAGCGAATGGGCGGATTATACACGAAATATACCCATACCCAGAACGGAACAAGTCCAAGCACCGCCACCAGCGCCAGCAGACCCAGGCCAATCGAAACCCAGTCAATTTCCTGGCCCGCGGCAGAAGCGCTTACAGTGGTGGCTGCCGGGAAGCTGGTGGGCATGGTCACCGCTTCGGGGGTGAGTGCCAGCGCCGGAGAAGATTTGGCATTTCCAAAGGTCAGCAGGACGCGTCCGAGCTGATCTGCCGTGCGGTAACGCTGGGAAGGTTCTTTGGAAAGGACTTTCGTCAGGATCTGTTCCAGGACGGGGGAAATATCCGGGAGCATCTCGGCGATTGGCACCGGCTCGGCTTCGATGTGCAAATGGGCCAGCTCTGCGGTAGTATTAGCATGAAAGGGCAGCGATCCGGTCAACATTTCATACATGGTGACGCCCAACGAATACACATCCGAGGCAGGCGAAGGGGCTGCGCCGGAGGCCTGCTCGGGAGAGAAATATTGCGGTGAACCCCAGACTTCGTCGTTCTGCTCCCCGGCGTGAATGGTGGAGAGAGCACGCGCAATTCCAAAATCGGTGACCTTGAGGCGCATATCCGGTGTGACCAGCATGTTCTGCGGTTTTACATCGCAGTGTACCAACCCGGCCCGGTGTGCATAGCCGAGACCAGCACAGGCCTGGATAAGCAACGGTAAGGCTTCCTCGGAGGAAAACCGGCCGCGCTGTTTGATGAGCGTTTTCAGATCCGTGCCCGGGACGTATTCCATGACGATGAAAAGTTTTTCACCATCCAAACCGAAATCATGGACGGTGACAATGTTCGGGTGAGACAGGTTGGCGGCTGATTTGGCTTCCTGGCGGAAGCGATCCAGGAAAGCCGGGTCACGCGAGTAGTTCTCGCGCAGGACTTTAACGGCCACCTCACGCTCCAGCATGGTATCGCGGGCGCGATAAACAATTGCCATGCCGCCTTTTCCCCTTTGTTCAAGGATAAGGTAGCGGTTATTGAGCATGCGGGATTCTTTCATAGATTGCCTGCGGGGATTATAACACGGCACTTTTGTGGTCCATTCCGCCGACACCCCAACTTCATTCATAACCATGGCAATCCCCAAAGGAACACGGCACAAGTATAATAAAGACATGGCCGATGCTCTGCTCATCTATAACCCGGCTGCCGGGCGTATTTCCGTACGTCCGTTCATCGGCGGCGTTATCCGTGCGCTTAATGACCATGGCTGGCGCGTGGAAGTGGCCGAATCGGTTAACGGCCGCCATACCACGCAACTGGCGCGCATGGCTGCCCAGGAAGCCTTCCGGGCAGTCTTTGCCATCGGCGGGGATGGCACTGCCGGGCAGGCGGCCAGCGGGCTGATCGGCTCACAAACTGCATTGGGTGTGCTTCCGGCCGGGACAACCAATGTGTGGGCACGCGAAATGGGTATCAATGCCTTTGTCTGGCCGCACATCCGGGCGCTGCGCCAGAATGCCCAGCTACTGGTCGAAACTCCGCCCTGTGCAGTGGATGTGGGTTTGTGCAACGGACAGCCATTCCTGATGTGGGCCGGGATCGGGCTGGATGCCATGACTGTCAAAAAACTGGACCCTCGCAAGCGTTTCGAGAAATATCTCAACTTATCCGAATACTTCGCAGCCACCGTTTGGAATGCCAGCATCTGGCACGGCATGAACCTGCGCGTCACCGCTGACAATAAGCTGGTGGAGGGGCACTACCTGCTGGGAGTTGCCAGCAATATCCGTCATTATATGGGCGGACTGGCACAGATTTCTCCCTCTGCTTATCTGGATGATGGCAGGATGGATCTCTGGTTATTCTCCGGCTCGAACCTGGCCGATACCTTCCGCCAGTTTTTTGAAATCCGCGCGGGCCGCCACACGACCTCAGACATGGCGGTCTGCATCCCGTTCCGTACCGTGCAGATTGAGTCCGAAACACCTTTCCCGATCCAAATAGACGGTGAGACGATGCTTGGTTCGCAACAGGTTACACTCGAAGTACTCCAACAAAAAATCCTTATCTTGATGCCACCACAGGCCAGGCACTTGTTGCAAAACGAACCGGTGTAATGTGAAGAATATTCTGAACGGCAAAGTATTGATTGCAATGTTGGTGATTGCCGTGCTGCTGCTATGCGGCAGCCTGGCATATATCCTGGTAATGCGACCGGCGGCCGATTCAAATCCGGAACTGGCCGCGGCAACCCCTGCTCTGACGATCATCCCAGCCCCAACTTCCACGCCGCTGCCCCTGCCCCCCACGCTGACAGCGATTCCGCCCACCCAGGGGCCAACCTCCACCCCGGCGCCAGGCCAGATCGCCATTGGTGTGTACGTGCAACCCAATACCGGCGGGGTTGGGCTGCGGATCCACACAGATCCCAGTCTAAGCGCCGCCTTTTTCTCCGCCTTTGATTCAGAGGTTTTCCTGGTCGACAATGGGCCGGAACAGGCCGACGGCTATACATGGTGGCATCTGACCGCCTCCTATGATGCGACTCGGGACGGCTGGGCCGTGCAGGATTATCTCACCGCCATTCCATCTCCATAAATATTCCTCCAAAAACCATCCAAGAACCGCATTTTGTGTGTGCGCAGCCTTGCGGCACACGCGTAAAATGCGAACTGCTTCCGAATTTTCGAATAGATGCACAATACTTATGAAACCCACTTCCATTAATGCCAACCGTGCAAAAAAAGAATTAACTGTTCTCTGGGATGACGGACATACCAGCTGGTATACGTTTTCCCTGCTGCGGGCGGGCTGCCCATGCGCCGAATGCCGCGGCGGGCACGACCGGATGGGCGATACGCCCGATCCGGCCGTTTTTGAAACACCGCAAACCGATGACTCCGCCACCCGTCTGAAGACAATTTTACAGGTAGGTTCCTATGCCATCTCGCCAGTCTGGGAGGACGGGCATGATGCCGGGATTTACCAGTGGCACTACCTACGGGCATTGTGTCCATGCGAGCAATGCAGAAAATAAAAGTCCGGCGGAAGGTTGGCTGCCGCCGGACGTGTTATTGGAAGGTATTTAGGGCGTAACCGTTGGTGTGCTCATCTCAGTAGGGTACGGTGTGGGAGTAAATGCGGAGGGTTCCGTGAAAATTGGTGTGGTTGTGGATGTATACTTGGGGATAATCGTAGGTATAAGCGTCGGGGTATAGGTGGGAGTTATATTGAGATATTGATAAGCCTGCATGCGCCACTCTATGGGCATCACATCCGCGGGAAGGGCAATCAGTTTGTTCCAGGCGTTATCGGCGCCTTGAAGGGATAACTTGTCGCCGATCTCCTCCAAGAAGACAGCTTCATAATAATAGACCTGTGCTTTGGTTGCATCTGTTTTTGCCAGCGGGGAGACTTTCTGCTCGATTTGTATGTACGCATCGCCGGGTTTCTTCTGTAAATCCAGGGCGCGCGCCAGGCCAAGTTGGGCGTCAAAGTCAGACGGATTGTAGGCTGTCGCCGATCTAAAATCTGTCACGGCCAAGCTGGCCTCTTGCAGATTAAAGTAAGCATAACCGCGCTGGGTATAGGCATCCGAGTCGCGCCGGTTGGCGTCAACGGCCTTATTAAGCGTATTTACCGCCATTTGATACTGCCCGGCTGCGTTGTAGGCCTCCCCAAGCACAAGATAAGCACTGGTATCATTAGGCGCATAGATCGTATACGTTTGCAGTACACTGACCGCTTGATCGCTCTGGCCAGTGGCGATATACCCGCGTGCCAGCGCCAGGTAGACCGGAACGAGGGTCAGGTCAATCTGGTTAGCACGCTGCGCGGATGCAAGACCAACATCGTACTCACCCAGGGCCAGTTGCGCATCCGCCAGATAGAGATAGGCCAGGGCAGAATCGGGGGAGTTTTCGACCGCAGCTCTGAAATCCGCTTCTGCCGCGCTTGGGTTGCTGGAAAGCAGATACTTGCCGCGTTGGATGTATGCATCAGTGTAATGAGGGTCAATACTGATGGCACCGTTCAAATCGTTGGATACGTCTGCTTTAGGGTTCAGAGCCAGATTGGCCAGGGCACGCCCCAGGAAAGCCGGGGCAAAATTGGCATCCTTGTTAATGGCTTTCTGATATTGATCCAGGGCTGCACGGAAATTACCCTGGGCGCTATAGATCTCGCCGATATAATAATAGATATCGGGTGCAGACGGCTCGAGGGTCTCCACCTGCTGGAACAGGGCCAATGAGTTCTTGTAATCCTTTGCGGCCAGGAAGCGCAGGCCCGCTTCAAAGGCACTATTACTGGTAACAGGATGCACGGTAATCACGTAAAGCGGCGTAGGAGTATACGTTTTATCCAGGAACCTCCAGAGCGGTGTTTGGCCCAGAAAAGTAGGCGTGGCAGAGCGCAGGTTGGGAGGAACTGTGGAGGTTGGGATGGGCGTTCTGGTCTCTGTGGAAGGAGGAGTGGGAATGATGGGAATGGCCGGGCTGGCCTTTTTCTGCAACAAAAGGCTGCCGCCAAATACCAAGCCAATCACAACCACCGCGATCCCCAGGATGATAAACACACGCGTCAGCGGGTTTTCCCAGCCAACCAGCTTCTCCTGTGCTTCGCGGGAGCTGGCCAGCTGCTGCTCCCAGCGGCGCGGCCGGTTGACCGGGAAGGGCGGCACCGAGTCGTCAGGTGGGAGCGCTCCAAGCAGGATCAGGCCGCGTTTGGCGGCGGCATTTTGTGGGTCCAACTGGATGGCGGTTTTCAGACAATACAGGCGTTCTTTGGATGTTTCCACGACCGCGCTGAGCCAGACCCAATATTCGACATTTTTCTGATCGGCTTTGAGCAGGCGTGTCAGCAAGTCGCGGGCGCGTGCCCGATCGCCTGTGCGAAGCGCCTCGATGGCCTGCCGCAGCATGGTGTCTTCCCCGGAGTCCGGAGAGAAGAATTCCTCATCATCAGCCATGAATTGAGTTTAGCACAGCCTGGGGGATGGGGCAAGTGGAACGGGTATAATTTCCCCATGCGAAGAACCCTGGCCTGCCTATTTCTTCTCCTCAGCCTGGTTGCCTGCCAGCCTAAGGCCGCAGCAACCCCGGACCTGGGAACTGCCGTGCCGTACCAGACTGGTACCCCCACCCGGACGCCCACCGTCATCCCGCCGTTGACGGAGATCATCCTGCCCACTCCGACAACTTACACATATACCGTCCTGTCGGGTGACACATTCATCAGCATCGCCCAACACTCCGGCGTCAGCGTGCAGGCATTGCAGGCAGCCAATCCGGGGGTTTCCGCGACGGCGCTTTCGGTCGGTACGAAACTGGTTATTCCGACCGGCGGCCAAGTGTCCGGCGAGCCAACCCCCACAGCCGCCACGCTGCCTGTGCTGCAAGCGCATTGCTGGCCAGAAACAACAGGCGGCCTGTGGTGCTTCGCCTTAATGCAAAATGACTATGCCGAAACGCTGGAAGATATCTCGGCGCAGTTCGCCTTGCTGGATTCTGGCGGGCAGCAAATTGCCAGCCAGGTAGTCTATGGATTGCTGGATATACTTCCCCCGGGCGCCAGCATGCCGCTGGCAGCCCATTTCACCGTTACGGTGCAGGCTTCCGCACCGGTGCAGGCCGGACCTGGGCTGCGCGTCCAGGTGCTGACGGCCATCCGCCTGCTGCCCGGGGATACTCGTTACCTGCCAGTTAGTCTGGAAAACACGCTGGTCAAGATGGGTGCTGACGGGCAATCGGCGGATGTCTCCGGCCGGGTTAGGCTGACCGGTACGGGCACGGCGAATACGTTATGGGTGCTGGCAAGCGCTTTTGATGCAGCCGGGAACGTGGTCGGGGTGCGGCGCTGGGAATCTGCTGCCGCGCTGACCGCCGTTGCTCCGGTTGCTTTCAATTTTCCGGTCTCCAGCGTAGGGCCGGGAATTGCGCAGGTGGAATTCCTAGCCGAGGCGCGGCCATAAGGGGTAGCTACGACTTAAGTCAATACAATGAATAGTTAGGGCGGGATTTGCTCCCGCCCCGACTATTTTAATGCTGGAGCCACAGGTAGCGTTCGATCGGAATGTCGATCGGCGTAAGCACAAAGCCCTTCACGTAAGGTTTCACCAGTGTGTAGGTAACGTCGTTTGAGATGAACAGCGCCGGGGCATCCTGGACAATGATCTGCTCGGCTTGCTGGTAGAGCTGGATGCGTTTGCTGACATCCTGTTCGACACGCGCCTGATCAAGAATGGCATCCAGAGCCGGGTTACTGTAATTGCCGATATTTTGCTGCGCGCCGGTATGGAACAGAACATCGGCGAAGTTCTCCGGATCGGGGTAATCGGCGCACCAACCGCTTGAAAATATCTGGCCGTGCTGACCGGAGTAAAGCAGGTCAAGATATTTGTCGGGTTCAAGATTCTCGATGGTGATCTTCACACCCAGATTCTGCTCCCACATCTGGACCATGGCTGACACGTCCGGTCCGGCCGTATTGCCAATTCCCTCTGATGTGAAGACGATAGGGGGCAATCCCTGCGGGCCGCCATATTTGGACTGTGCCAGCAACTGCTGGGCCTGCTTTGGATCATAAGGCAAGCCCTTGAGATCCGGGTTAAAACCGGGCAGGGAAGGCGGGTAGAGACCCACAGCTGGAATTCCGACACCGTTGTCGACGACATCGATGAACTTTTGCCGGTCAAATGCCATGCTGAAAGCCTGGCGCACCTTGACATCATCAAAAGGCGGCTTGGTCACATCGAAGAGCACGTAATTGGTGCACAGGCTCACGCCGCTGACCAGATCCGCATGCAACGGGTCGGCCGGGTCGAGCACGCGCGACACATCCGCCGGCGAAACACCGGTCATGTCAATTTCCCCTGATTCGTACATATCAATGCCAACACCCGTATTCAACTCAACGACGATTTGCGGGATGGAAGGCACACCCAGGTAATAATACGGATTGGCATCGTAGACCATCAACTTGAAACTGTCCCAGCGCACCAGTTTATAGGGGCCGGTGCCGTTGGGCGTGCGGTACCAATTCGGGCCGGATTCAACGTTTTTCTGGTCCAGCACAAAAGCGACCGGCATGGTCAATTTGAACAGGAAATACGGTTTGGCCGCATCGATGGTGACCTGCAGGGTATGGTCGTCGAGCGCTTTCAAACCGGAGATATGCTGGGCTTTACCGCTGTGCATATCTGCCACGCCGACAATATCCTCCAGGTAGGTCAGGACGGTATCGGACTGAGTGGCCGGGGCCGCGGCGCGTTCCCATGAATAGATGACATCCTGGGCCACCACCGGCCGGCCGTCCTGGAATTTAGCATTCGTCCGCAGGTGGAAGGTGTACACCGTGCCATCGGCCGAGATATCCCAGGATCCAGCCAGATCCGCCACCAGGTGCAGGTTGGCATCCAGGGAGACCAGTCCGCTGTAAATGCGTTTATCACCGGAATCGTGTTCGGTGGCCGGGTCATAATCCCTCGGATTGGTGCTTTCGCCGCCGGCAAGGAAAAGCGCCTGGTTGCGGTTGACCCCATTGACGAGGGGCGACTGGAAACTTATATCGGCCGCCAGGGTGTTGATATCCTGGCTGTTAGAATCGTAGCTGGATACCGGTCCATAGGTCAGCAGTGAATATTCGCGCGCTCCATAGATGAGCGTGGTAAGGTTGATCTTCAGGTCATTGCCGTTACTGGTGGCTGTCACCACCCGGCTCCAGCCGGTTGCAGAATCGCTGCGCGTCAGGGCAGCGTCACTCACGGTGGTGATATTGGTCAGCCCCTGCAGGGCGCTACCCGCCATCTGGACGGTTACAGATTCGGCCGTATCGCCCGGCTGGAGCGGGGAAACAAATAATTCGGATTGTATGCTCTGGTCAGGGCTGACGAAAGCGACCAGGAACTGGTCACCCTGTGCAGGGGACTGGGTGGTCCAGCCAGTGGGGTAATGAACAGTTACACCGTCTTCCGGGCTGACATAGGTTAACGGTTGCGTGCCCGAGGCGGCTGTGGAGCCATTCAATACAGCCGGAGTGGCAGTACCTGAAAGCTGGCAGGCCAGCACGATCACCAGCATGACGGGCAGGAAGGCGAGCAACTTCCGGGTCGGTTTCATTTTCGGCTCCTGTTCTGGGCTCGGACAACCAGGAAAATTACCAGGCCGGCCAGCAACACCAGGATGACCAGGCAGGCCAGCCCCCCTTCGAGCAGAGGCGTAATACCGCCGATGTTGAGGCCGGTCGGATTGGCAGCTGTTGGAAGTGCCCCTGACGGCGCGGTGGGGGTTGGAGGTGCAATCTGCGTCGCGGTGACCGGAGCTTCAGCACCATTCGCCTGTGTGGGGTGAGTTGTGACAAGCTCCGACACAGCCACTGGCGCGGCGCTGATGGGTACATAGGTCGGAATGATGGTGGGCGTGGGGATTGGGGTTGGTTGGCTTGACCCGTTCAACAGCTTTGTCCCGATGGATTTGCGCCAGGCGTTTTCCAACCCGTTCGTGTCGAAACCATAAACCGCCTGCAGGGCCTGGTCGATCGTCTGGCCATTCTTCAGGTCGAGCAGCAGGGAGGTCATTTTATCCCGACTGTAGGTTTTAATCATAAAATTGACCACACTATACGCCTCGGTGTAGGAGAGCGTGGCACGCGTGGCTTCCGCCGAGAATTGGCCGATCAGCGAACGCAAGGATGGCAACTGGTTGGCAGCGGCGGCCTGGTCGAACTGGGCCTGCTCTGCGGCCTGGACTCCGCCCTGGCCATACATCGCCAGGCCTTCGTTCAGCCAGGTTGGAATGAAACCCAGGCAGGAGAACGTCAGGTGGCCAACCAGTACGTGGGTCAACTCGTGGGCTTCGGTGCTCTTGCCCCAATCCAACTGGTCGGTCGGAATGCCGATGATGACGATATTATTTTCGGGGAAAGCCTGTCCACCGACCCAGCTGGGTGCAAAAAGGATGGCATCCTGCAAATCGGTGGAGTTGGCATAAATATAGATATCCACCGGGCTGTCCGTGGTCACGCCAACGTCCTGCGAAAGCCGCACCAGCGCCTGCGCAGCGGCATCATGCAACTGCTGGCCGAAGGAAGCATCACCATTGTAATAGTGCAGGTTGATGTTCCCTCCGGTGATGACCTGCCAGGAGTGGACAGCATCGAGCCACAGGACGGTTTTGGTGGGGCTGATGAACTGTGTCCCGCCGGATTCGGTCACCTGCCAGTGCCACCAGACCGTGGTACCGGGCGCCAGCGAGCCGGATTCGAGCATCTGCCAGGTCCAGGTCACCTTTACATCCGTGCCAGCCGTAAGCTGAGGGAAAGCTTTGGCATCCACCGTCCCGCAGGTCAACTGGTTCACTCCATATTCGAGCACGACGGAAGTTATATCAGAACCGCCCTGGAACTCGGCGTTAAAGATAATACTGTCCGGAAAAGTCAGGCTGGCTGAATCACTGACGACCTGGATGCCGGACTGGGCCGCGGCCGGCGTGGTCAGGCTGGCCAGAAGCACCAGCATCAGGACGAAAATAATGATCCGGGATCTTGGCATGGCGACTCTCCCTAAATGAATTTGAATGAAAGGTAGTATAGCATTTTTGTGCGGGTTTGCGTTGCGATTCTCATGAAAGGCTAATTTTAGGAAGAATTGAGGATTGAGGATTGTAGATTGCCGATTGGAATTGGTTGGAGAGATCGTAAAAAAATGCGGGATGTTGGGATGGGCAAGGGGAATTAAGGTCACTTTTTGTAATTTTTCCGCGAAACAAATGGGGGGATTTTTGATTGAGGATGGTTGATTGAAGATTGGAGAAGGATGGTATCGCTTGCCTGGGATGAGGTTCGTTCCGCGGAACGAAAGGAGGAACGAATAAGGGATTTTGTTGATTGAAGAATGCAAAAGGGGGGAAAGGGAAGGCATTCATAATTGGTTCACTTCTTCATGCAGAACACAGGTATTATAGAACTAATGTTCTTATTGTGCAAGGTCTGGAGAAGAAGGGCAATCACATTTGGAATGATCAAACAAGAAATAGAATGCGTCATCGCGAGGGCCGGTGCTTGCCTGCCCCGATGTTTTTACCGGGTCCGACCCGAAGCAATCCCCTCGCAAGCCAGGAGATTGCTTCGTCGGGCTGACGCCCTCCTCGAAATGACACAAAAGTTTAAATGCGATTGCCCCAGCTGGAGAGACGGACAAGAGCAGCGCATGATTATTAATCAGACTATTAATATCCGCTAACGAAAATATAATAGAGATTGGATAGACTTAAATCACATCCAATAATTCCGGATGGTTTCTTAGCCAAGGCATATTGTCTCTACCAACTTGAAATGGAGGTTCGAAATGAAAAATAAAATCCTGTTTTCCACCCTTTTTATCCTGTCCTTGATCATCTCTGCCTGTGGGGCAGCGACGCCAGTAGCCCCGACGACGGGGGCAGTGGTAAATGTCGGCCAGAGTGCAGCCCTGGGATCCTTCCTGGTCGATTCGAAAGGGATGACCCTGTATCTTTACACCAAGGACACCCCACACACCAGCTAGTGCTATGCCAGTTGCGCGACCGCCTGGCCGCCTTTATTGACCAGCGGGGCCCCAACTGCCGGGACGGGTGTGACTGCTTCCATGCTGGGTACCACCAAACGCACCGATGGTACCACCCAGGTTACCTATAATGGCTGGCCACTATACTATTGGGTAAATGATAAGGTCGCCGGCGATACCACCGGTGAAAATGTCCAAAATGTCTGGTTTGTGATCACACCGGGAGGGGCGAAAAAGTAAATTACTACCGGCTGAAAGCCGGTAGCTTTGGTGAGCGGCTGAAAGCCGCCTAAAGCTCCCCAACTTGAAAGTCTTCGTTATCATTTTGCGGCTTTTCATTTTGCATCTCAATA
>JBEKEB010000053.1:0-25819 GCA_050014055.1 Anaerolineales bacterium
TTATTCTTGTACATGGTTCAGACCTTTACACTTGAGATGATCTGATTATATTAAACTTTTCACAATTCGCGTAGGGCCCAATTCGGACGAGTATTGTCCAATCGTTTTTGCAGTGGACTCATAAATACCTTCAAAAAAAGAAACAATTGTTTTCGAATTTTCAAGGTAAGAAGACTGCTGTTATTTTCTTCCTCGATAAAGATATCGATGATTTTTCAAGAAGATGCCTACATTCAGACCATGTAATCTATACTAAATATTATAACATTGAGAACCATTTATTTATTGATGGTGATGTTTTTGCAGCCGTTGCAGCTACAAGCTCCCTCGACCCTGCTTTTATTGCAAGTCATATTGGAAACCAGAATGATTGGCGACTACGAGTGGCTAGCTATTGGAAAGATTGGGTAAAAATCTGTTTTTTTACAAAGACGCACAATATTGGTTGTGAATATACATATAGCTCACAATCACGAATAAACAAGCCAAAATATGGCGATTTAATTGATGCTGCAGCATACTCAGCTTATTTATTAACAATTGAACAACTTTCAGGCCTCTCTAAATTACAGTTTAGAAGAGCATTTCAAAGAATATCAAAAAAAATAGATTTTATTTATCAACAAAAAAACTGTGATTTTGTATTCAAAGGAAAATGGTATTCCCCCTTTATGGAAGATGAAATAAAAAAAATTATGGGTAAAGCCCCAGCAAATATCAAGGCATTTCAAATTCGATTAGAGACGGCCCTTCTTACTTCGCTTGATTTTACTGGAAAATGGTCACAACATTTTATAAAACCATTAAGTAATCTAACCAATCAATTAATCTAGAAATTTCAAATTATGCCTGAATAGGAATTGATACTTGGGCCGCTAGGGTATAGTCTCATATCCAATTTATTCATTTTCCCCACTTTCTAATTATCTCTAATCTTCCATAGTCAAATTCTGCACGTTCAAACCTGCGGGAGTTTTTTATCTTAATAAGCTTTCTTCCAACCTGGTCAAACCTGCCTGGAGGGTGTCGTCCAGGTACAGGCCCGGCACCTGGCTTTGCATTTCCGGCTGGAGCACGAAGGCCCGACCGGCGATTGCGACCAGTGGCCTGGAGATGGAACAGAGGGACAGGTGCATTATTTCACTTCGGATTACCAAACGTCACATTGGCGGTCATATTCCAGCGCAGGCGCGGGTCAGACTGGTTCAACTTCAGCACCACCGCATAGACGATATCGCCCTGATAGCTCTCGCCGAATTTTTCGATCGATTGCACCTGGGCCGCCATCTGCATACCAGGGATCGCATCCAGGGTAACCGTTGCCTGCATCCCCGGTTGTATCCTGACGACATTCAACTCGCTCAGGTCCGTGGTCTTGACCAGCCAGCTCGAAGTGTCAGCCAGCTTGGCCATTTCCATCCCCGGCTGGATATATATGCCGACCTTCAGATTTAGCGAAGTGACCGTCCCGCCAAAAGGTGCCTTCAGCTCCAGGTCCGCCAGGGCGGCTTTGGCAGCTGCTACGTTATCCTGCGCGACCTGAACGGCCTGCCTGGCCTGCTGCAGTTGAACGATGGCTGCCCCCGAGGCATCGGCGGGAATATCTCCGGTAGTCAATGCGTTCAGATAAATTTGCGCATTCTTCAGCGTAGTATTGGCCAGGTTCAGGTTTGCCTGGGCCTCGTCCTTCGTGCGCTGGGTCGGTTCCTGCGAATACAGACTCCAATAATAATGGGCGTTGTCGTAAGCTTGTTTGGCATTGTAAAGCACCTGGTAGGCATTGGCCTCATTGACGTTATTTATATAACTTCCAACATTCAATTTATCATAAGCTGTTTGCGCCTTATCCAGGTTGTCCTTGGCAATCATATATTTGGCATAGTAATCCTGGATGAGGGCGGCATTTTTCCAATATTGCTGGTTGTCCACCACGGCTTGGGCATTGGTTACATTGGTCTGCGCGGTGGTAACCGCCAGCCTGGCATTCGCAATTGCTTCCGGGGAGGTCAGCTGTTCCAGGGCCAGTTGGGAGGTCAGGGCCTGCAGTTCGGCTGCGGAGAGGGCGGCCTGCAGGGGTTCGGCGCCGTCAAGCCGGGCCAGCACCTGCCCGGCCTGCACTTCCTGGCCTTCGGTTACCAGCACTTCACTGATTGCCCCTGGAATGACAAAGGAAAGGGAAGTATCCTGCACCGGGATGACCTTGCCTGTGGCGGTGATCGTCTCAGTGGTATTAATCGGTATCTGTGTCGCTCCTGCGGTGGGCGTGGGTTGGGCCTGGCTGCCCCCTGGCGCTCCACACCCAGCCAGCATGACCATGACCGTGAAACCGAGAATAAGTATGGTTGATCTTTTCATAATGGAACTCCTTTTCTTAATAAAGGGGAACTTTGCGAGGTGCGTAATTTGCATCCACGCATACGCCCCATAAATATCATTCGTAGGCCAGGACCTCATTGATGGTCAGCCCGGCCGCATTGCGGGCCGGGATAACGCTGGCGATCACCGAAAGCACGAGGACAACGCCCAGCCAGACCAGGATACCAAGCGGCGTGAAGCTGGTGGCCAACGGCGACCCCATCATGGCTTTCCCGATGATATTGAGCAGGAGGTAAGTGATCGGAAATGACAGGGCGATCGCCAGCAGCCAGGTGATCACGCCGATCACCAGCGCTTCAACGATGACGGATTGCATGATCACCCGGTCGATCGCCCCGATGGTTCGCATTACCCCGATCTCGCGCGTCCGCTCCAACACATTGATGCTCATCGTTCCCGTCAGGCCAATGCTGCCTACGAAGGCGGTCAGGACCGCCATGATCAACAGGAAAGTGACCAGGATATTGAGCGCCTCTGTCGCTTTTTCCCTCAGGAGACCGCCGGATTGGACACTTTGCACCAGGTAATTATCGGATCGGAGCGTATCATCAATGCGCCGGGTAAGCGTCAGTATCGAGGCAGGGTCATGTACATCCGTAATGACACGATAAGAGGCGGCCTGGTTCGGCATATGGGTAATTCCTGCAATAAAATCAAAATTCGCATACGCCAGGGGATCCTCAAAGGCCACAAAGCGGAAGATCCCCACCACTTGCCATTTTTCCTGGTAGCGGCCCGGGATTTTAATGATCACACTATCCCCGGGTTTAAGATCTGGATAGAATTGATAAATGGAATCGGAAATCACGATGGCATTCACCTCCCCAGGGCTAAGCCAGCGGCCGGCTACAAAATCCGGGTGAAGCAGCTGGGTATCCTGGGGCGGGGCCGCAATGGAAAGCTTGGTCACCAGGTTGCCGTTCGCATCCCAAATCTCACCGGCGACTCCTCCCCATCCTTCGACCCCTTTTACGCCGGGTATCTCCAGCAGGGTTTGTTCGACCCTGGCCACCCGGTAGGGCTGACGGAAGTCCACGGTTACGTCCCCCATAAAGTGCTGCATCAGTTGGTCCATAAAAGCATGCATGGAATCGCGCGCATTGAAAACTGCAATAAAAACAGCCCCGGCCATGGTGAGCGTAAAGAGGGTCAGGAGCAGGCGTCCCCTCTTCCGGAAGGTGTTTCGAAAGGAGAGCAGGATCGGGCGGGAAATCCAGGCAAAAGCCTTCGGGTTGAGCCGGAAGTGATTCTTTTTGGATGCCCGGCTGCCCGGACGATAATTGCTGATGGCCCGCTGGACATTAACCTTCGCCCCATTGTTGACAGGGAAAAAGCCGGCGCCCAAAGGGATCAGGATGCCGACGAACACCTGGGTCAGGACGGCCGCGGGGATGATACGGAAACCCTGCAATCCGGCCCCCATCAAGTTGGCGATGAACCAGGCCAGGCCATAGCCGGCGATGGCTCCAAGTGGCACCGCCAGAAGCAGCGCGATCACCCCATAGGCGAGGATCAATGTGATATACATTCCCAGGATCTGGAAACTGCGCGCGCCCACCAGCTTCATGATCCCGATCTGGCGTAACTGCTGGGTCAGCATGCCATTCAGCGTATTGATAATGAGCGAACTACTCAAGACCGTGATCAAAGCGCCCAGGGCGGCCATGATGCCAATCACTGCCAGGATCGAGCTCGTCATGGGATGCTCGGTGGAAAGTGTTTGATCTATACTGTAGACCGTCCGCTGACTGTTCTTAACTTGAGCTTTAATGCTGGCAGCCACGCGGGCGATGACCGCAGGATCACTTCCGCCGCCTTTAACCGTGACATAGAGCTGGTTAAAATTGCTGTCGATCCCCATTAAGTCCAGTGTCTTCATGGAGACAAAGGCATTGTTGGATGAATTTGGATCAGGCTTGGAAGTTGTCTGGTCGGTTACCAGCCCCACCACGGTCAGGCTGTGGATGGAACCATCCGGGATCTCAATTTTAATGATGTCACCGGGCTTATACCCGGTGGTGAACATTAAGTTCTGACTGACAATGACTTCATCATCCCTGGGGTATTGGGTGCCCAAAATGGGAACGAGCCGGTTAATCGGGCTCGAAAAACTGGAAACTCCAACCAGTGTCAGGTTCTGCCAATCTTCTGTGCCTCGCTGCGCCCGGATATCAACGATCCGGCGGCCTTCCACCTGATTCACGTCGGGTAGATTCTGGATGGTTTGAATAAAGGCTTTATCATAAGGGTCCGTCAAAATGACAATATTGGGTGGATCGACGGCGGCATAACTGCGGTTGATATCCTGGCTCAGGATGACATATGCGCTGATGATCATGCCAATGGCAAAGGCCCCGACTGCGATGGAAGTGACCACCAGCCCGGTGCGGGTTTTGTCAGCCCACAGGTCGGTGAAAACTTTGCTCCAGCGTGGTTTCAGGAAATTGGGCTTGCTCTCACCGTTCACTGGTCAGTCTTCCTTCTCTTGTTATTTTCAGCGAGTCTGGTCGCGGCAATTTCGTTGATGGCATGCCGAGTGAGCGGGGAACCATCAATTAATTCGTAGAATACATTCTTTGGCAGGCAAGCCAATTCTGCGCCGTGGCCAGCGCCGCGCACGCGCGCAATCGAATGACCACCATGGGTTAACTCCACCTCGCCAAAGAATTGCCCGGGGCCCAGGCGGGTCAGGCGCGTTTCCCTGGAATGATCCTTTTCAATGGTGATTTCCACTTCTCCACTCACGATCATACAGAAATGATTGACCGGTTGCCCTTGCTGGAGAATGATCTCCCCCGGTGCCACTTTCTGTTTTTCTGCCTGGCGGGAAGCCGCCAGCATTTGTGGGTGGCTCAGGTAGGGCAGCGCACGCGCAATCGTCTGGTCTATGATCTCGCCATCCGAGAGAATGATCGTTTGATCCGTTCTCTCCGTAATGGAAGGATCATGGGTGACGATCAGGACCGTCTTTCCACGGGTTGCCAGGCTTTCGAACAGGCTGAGAACGTTATCGGCCGCGCGCGAATCCAGGTTACCGGTGGGTTCATCGGCCAGAATGATGGATGGGTCGGTTGCCAGGGCGCGGGCGATCGCACCGCTCTGCTGCTGGCCGCTCGAGACGGCAGTAGGCAGTTTATGGGCCTGGTCTTCCAACCCGACCATCTTGAGTAATTCCATGGCCCGTTCGGGGCGCTCATTGAAGGGATAAAGATTACAGTAATCCATGGGAAGCATGGTATTTTCCAGCAGCGACAGGGTCGGCAGGAGCTGGAAGAACTGGAACACAACCCCCATGTTTTTCCCGCGCCACAAGGCCCGCTTGCTTTCACTCATCTTATAAATATGCTCGCCGCCAATAATCACATCCCCCGCTGTGGGATGGTCGATACCCGTGATCATATTCAAGAGGGTCGATTTCCCACAGCCCGATTTCCCGACAATGGAGATGAACTGGCCGGAATCCAATTGCAGGTTAATGGATTTAAGCGCCACGAATTTCCCCGCTGCATTCTCATAGACCTTTTCCACATTCCGCAAAACGATGGCGGGCGTGGCGTGCTGAGGCTCCGCCTGCGGCGAAACGATCTCGATGCGTGAATTTGCAGCCGTGAGAGTTGCTTGCATTTGCGAAGAGGTCAGCACCGAAGGGCGTTCCGGTCTGCCAGACATACCGGATCCGTTTCCTGCCGGGCTGCTGACGACGCCATCCGCGATTTGCAGCCGGCGCGAAAAACGCGGCGCGAAACTCTCATCGTGGGTGACCAGTACAATCGTTTTTCCCTGGCTGACCAGTCGCTCGAAGATCTCGAAGATGGTTTCAGCAGTGACGCTGTCCAGGTTGCCGGTCGGTTCATCCGCAATGATCAGATGCGGGTCGTTCACCAGGGCCCGCGCAATCGCCACGCGCTGTTTTTGTCCGCCGGAGATATGCGCGGGAATTTTATAGGCGTGATCGGCGATCTCCACCAGATCCAGTAGTTCAAGCGCCCTTTGCTTGCTGATACGCGGCTGGTACGCGCCCGAAAAGTCCGGCGGCAGCATGACGTTTTCCACCAGGTTGAGCGTGGGCATCAACTCAAAGGATTGATAAATGATCCCCAGATTCTCTCCCCGCCACTGGGCCAGGCTATCTTCACTCATGGCATGGATGGGAATGGATGGAGATGGGGATTCCTTCCCCAACCAATGAAACAGGATTGTGCCGGAGGTTGCGTCGCTGACTCCGGAGATCATATTGAGCAGCGTGGTTTTCCCAGCCCCCGATTTTCCCGTAATCCCCAGGAACTCGCCCTGCTGGATATCCATTGTGACATGATTGAGTGCCACAAAAGGGACATCGCCAGTGCTGTACGTTTTTACGACATCCTTCATTTGAATAATAATGTTTGGATCTTTATCAGTCATGATTAAGGAGCCTGCTACCTGTATTTGGAATGTATATAAAGAACTATTCCAGCCGCTCAATTTTCAAATTAAGAGGTGGAAAACTCAATCAACCAGGACATCAGGGTAATTAAAGTTTTTCTATCCTCTTCTCCCAGAAAATGGATCAGGTCGATTATTTGTTCCTGAACCTCTCCGATCAAGGCCTCGGCAACCTGAGTTCCTTAGCCGGTAAGTCCGATCCGGACGATCCGCCGGTCATTCGGGGCTTGCATGCGTATTATATATCCTGCCTGTCCCAATAGGTTAATCAGGTGCGTTACCCAGCCGGTGTGTTCTGTAATATGTTGCTTAATTCTGTAACGGATGACGCTGCTTTATCTTCACCGACGCACATCACCAGCATCACCGATAGCCACCCGAAACAGCCTTATTGGGTAACCGGCCCTTTCGTTCCCCACACCATACCATCAGCCACGCAGGGCTGGTGGGCGCAGGGAACTGGCCGCATCCCGGCGAGATCTCGATGAGGACATTACTTCTTTTTCAGCCGTAAAGTTAGATGATAAGGATATGAAAATTAATTATCACAGCAGTTATTAATAGTGGGATGAGAGCCATTTTCCGCTACAAAGGGGTCAACTACGGACCAATGTCTTATTTACCTGCCGTAAGAAATAATTAATGAGATCTTACAGGAAAAGTAAATGTTGTATGTGAATAGGAATTAGACCTCAGACCACCAGGCTAAAGGTTCATCTCCAATTCATTCATTCTTTCCCTTCTTCTAGTTTTCTCTAATCTTCCACAGACAAAAACTGCATGCTCAAGCATTGAATGTCTTATAATAAATCCATATTTAGGCGTCAATGCTGGATTAGTACCTGAATTCGCTTGAATAAATAATGTCGCTCATCCAGCTAAAAATGGTAGTAACCCGATCATGGGAAAATTTGCTTTAATTTTAATTTTTTTGTCACTCACCTGTTGTAATTTCCAAGCAACGGGTAATAATGCGTCTTACCCGAAAGCTGTTTATTTCGTACATGGGCAAGGTGAGCTTTCTTCTCAAGATTTACAGGCGCACCCTGAAATTGTCGTGGTACAAACATTTGATGACTTCAGGAAGTATGCCTCTCGAAAGATGGCATTATGGATAGACAAGAGCGCAACACCCTTTGATTCTGAACAAGAAGAATGGATCAATGAAGCCCCCCAAATATATGACCCAATCGTGTTGGTAGGCACAAGTGATACGTTGCATGCTTTTAAAGGCTTGCTTAGGATATGTTGCTTTAGCGGGCCAGCCAGTGCTTATCCCGGCTATGATGCACCAGGCTTTAGCGTTATCCAATGGGAAATGACCAATGAGCCAAATAACAATGCAGTAATTTTTGCACAAGGATATAACCAAAAGCCAACAGTTCAATCTATTCTTGAAATTACTAACTCCCTGTTAGAGGGAAAGCTGAAACCTACGGCAACAGTACCGTATGTTCCAGTTGCTTCACCAACATTCCCCACTTTCTAATTATCTCTAATCTTCCGTAGTCGAAAACTTCACGTTTAAGAGTTGAATGTAATACAATAATTCCATGATATATAAAGCCAACCCGGATTAAAATCCAAATATACTTGATTAGACAAATTACGCTTACCGAAAGACAAACCAAGCTAAAATATGTTTTGGACAATAATTAATCTATAGATTTATAAGATCCTAAACGATTTAGGATACTATTTAGACCGCCTATAAACTATTATGCGATCTGCTAATACGCGAGTTCGGCGGCTGACTGCATTATCTTAATCGGCAATTAAATCAAATATAAGAATTATCAAATCAATGCTTGAAAAACCCGAACTCAATAACGAAGAAATTATTAATTGTCTACGGGAAGAATTCGGATTATCCGTTAAAATAATCTCTTTTCTTCCACTCGGAGCAGATCGGAATACTGCTGTGTATCGCGTTGTGACAAACGATGGAGCGGTTTACTTTGTAAAATTAAGGAGAGGGGATGTTAATGATGCTTCAATAATGGTTCCTAAATATCTGAGCGATCAAGGTGTCAAGTGGATCATTCCGTCATTTAGAACTCAAACTGGGCAATTATGGGCAAACATAGATCACTTTAAAGTGATACTTTATCCTTTTATAGAAGGGCATGATGCTTTCGAAGAACACTTGTCATACCGACAATGGGTCGAATTTGGTAGAGCTTTAAAACGATTTCACAGCGCTAAAATCCCCTCGGAAATAACAGGAAATATAAAACGCGAAAATTTCTCTCCTCAATGGCGTGATAAAGTAAAGTTATTCCTTGGCACAATTGAAAAAAAGAAATTTGATGAACGTATTGCAGCAGAATCAGCCTTATTTTTGAAAAACAAGAAAATCGAAACGCTTAAACTTGTCGAACGTGCTGACTATTTTGCACAAAAGCTGGAGCAACAACTCCCCGAATTTATTCTATGTCACGCAGATATTCATGGGTGGAACCTTTTAATTGATTCAATAGGCGAGCTTTTTATGGTTGATTGGGACACGTTAATATTTGCCCCTAAAGAGCGAGATTTGATGTTCATTGGTAGTGGTCTTGGAGATAGTGGATATACACCACAGGAAGAAGAAACTTTGTTCTATGAAGGATATGGAACAACAAAAATAAATAGAAGTGCGATTGCATATTATCGTTATGAACGTATTATTGAAGATATTGCGATATATTGCGAACAAATCTTTTTATCCGATCAAGGCGGAGAAGATCGAAATCAATCGCTTATATATTTGAAATCCAATTATCTACCAAATGGTATGATAATGAGAGCCTATGAGTCTGATACGGCAGCGAGCGATAATTAGTTTACCAAGTATCAATACTTCCCAACACATGGCATTTCTCAGGTCTGTCCAGGCTCGAGGAGAGAACGATTAATTTATGTCCTTAAATTCTTGATAAAATGCTAAAGGAAATATAAAGGCTGCTAAGCGTCAAGTACGTCAGCCGTTAGTACAATGTCCAATAAAAAGGATTCGATATGAAAGCAGTTTTGCTAATAATTGATGTACAGAAGGAACCGTTAAAAACAGATTCGATTGCTTCACAATCTATCAAGAAAGCGATTGAATGTATTAATTCTGCAATTGGTTTGTTTAGAAATAAGGGTTTACCGATAATCGGAATTCAATTAATAAAAGAAGAAGAACATTTGGTTCCAGGATTGGATGGATTTGAAATACCGGAAACTGTAAATATATTACCTTCAGACATAAGAATTCAAAAAACCCATGGGAATGCATTTATAAAGACAGACCTTCAAAGAATATTACAAGAAAATAATATAAATACTCTCATCCTTACAGGATATAGTGCAGAATATTGTGTTCTGTCTACTTATCGAGGCGCTAGAGATTTAGACTTGAACCCAATAATTCTTCGGAATTCTATTGCCAGTGAAAATCCAGATAACATAAAATTTGTTGAGAATATATGTGAGATAGTTTCATTAGGAGCGCTTCAAAATTTATTGCAATAATGAAGAAAAGCCGCCCAACCTGCAGCTGCAGCCGACTTGGCCAAGGCTCGGCGAGAGAACACTGAAAAGCTATTTTGGTTTTCTTGTTACAATAGTTTCTTCATATCGGAAGTGGCCAAGCGGCTGAGACGCCAGCCGTTATCAAGATAAGTTCATTATGTAAAATATACCTTATGTAGGATTTGAACCTAGAACTGCTAGGCTAAAGGCTTATCTCCAATTCATTCATTTTTCCCCACTTTCTAGTTATTTCTATTCTTCCATAGTCAAGAACTGCACGTTCAAACCTGCGGGTGCTATGTTTTTCTCAATAATATTTCTTCCAACCTGGTCAGACCTGTCTGGATGGTATCGCCCAGGTACAGGCCAGGCACCCGGCTCTGCTGTTCCGGCCGGTGCACGAAGGCCCGCCCGGCAAAAGCGACCAGCGGCCTGGCGGCCATCTGCTTGACCCTCTGCGGCCAGCCTCTGCAGCCATGGCGGAGACCATCTTCCAACTTGTACGTGTTTTGTCAATATATTTATCATTAAGCATTGACAAAATTTGTACGAGTTTATTAAATGATGACATAATTTATTCAAATTCAATTGTCCATGTCCAGATGGTAGAATATCACCCGGCCTTTGGGCTGGCCGGAAGGAGCGTTTTATCATGAACACACTTAATGGGAAGGTTGCGGTTATCACCGGAGCCAGCCGCGGGCTGGGAAAGGCCATTGCCACGCTTTTCGCACAGGCAGGCGCCAAGGTGGTGCTGGCGGCGCGATCACCGCAGGATATCGGGCAGATTGCCGCCGAACTGCAGGCCGGGGGGCACGCGGCCGTGACGTTCACATGCGACGTCTCAGACCCGCAGCAGGTCGAGGCGCTGGCACGCTTCGCCATAAACACCTATGGGCACTTCGATGTCTGGGTCAACAATGCCGGGGTGGCTGGCCCGTATGGCGCAACCTTTGACCTGTCGCCGGAGCAATTCCTGTCCGTCCTGCGGACGAATATGTTCGGTGTTTATCATGGTTCCAGGATGGCCATGCGGCACTTCCTGCCGCGCAAATCTGGGAAGCTCATCAATATCCTGGGCGCGGGATCGAAGAAGCCGGCCCCCAACCAGAATGCCTACGGCTCGACCAAGGCCTGGATCAGGGTGTTTACCCTTGCCCTGGCGGCGGAAACCAGGGGCAGCGGTGTGGGCGTGTTCGCGCTGCAGCCCGGCCTGATGGACACCGACTTGCTTACCGAGGTTGTAACCTTCCAGGAACATGCGAAGCGCCTGCGGGAATTCATGCCTTTCCTCATCCGGGCAGCCGGGAAGAAGCCGGAAGTGGCCGCCCGCAAAGCGCTCTGGTTGGCATCTTCGGCCACGGATGGCAGGACTGGCCTGGATGTGAGTGTAGGTTCAAGGCTGACCTTCATGCTGGGTTTCCTGCGCGAGGGCCTGCGGCGCCTGTTGCGCCTGCCAACCCGCCCGATTGAAATGCACGTGACTGTTATTCCACCGGCTCTTGAACCTTTGCCAGGCATTGAATTAAAAGACACGAATTTGGCAGTCTGAATCGGCTCGTCTTTTTTTACTCTGGAATTTTTTGGAGAGGTCAGTTCTGGTCGACGCAACAACGTTTGTAAAAAAAGCTGTCCCAGGCCAGCCTCGGACAGGGTGTAGTCTGTAAGACTAATCTTGTTATAAATGATAGAATGAAATGAGGAAATTAACATGGATTCTCTGGATCAGTTTTCCAAAAAGAAATACCTGAACCTGGAAACCTTCCGCAAGAACAGCGGGAGCGTGCGCACGCCGGTCTGGTTCGTCCAGGCTGGGGAAACCATCTACGTTCTTACTGACGAAAATTCGGGTAAGGTCAAACGCATCCGCAATAACGGCAGGGTCAATATTGCGCCCTGCAAGATGGACGGCAAGCCGGATGGAACCTGGGTTCCGGCGGATGCCAGGGAGATTTCTGATGTGGAGGGATCCAAAAAAGTGACCCGGCTCCTGGACAGGAAATATGGCCTGATGAGGAAAATGTTTTCACTCGGTTCTGCCCGGCAGGGCCGGCAGGACACCCTATTGGAAATCAAATTAACTAAATAGGAGACTATCATGAAAAACACATATCGACAAATAACCGTTGTGCTTATCACGCTCGTCACCATTGTCATCAACATCCTGGCGAATGCCCTGCCCATCAACGGGCTGAATACCGGCCAGATATCTGATACCTTCAAAGTTTATTTTGTTCCGGCCGGGTATGTCTTCTCCATCTGGGGCATCATCTATATTGGATTGATTGCCTACGCGGTTTACCAGGCATTGCCCTCCCAGCGCGCGAACCCGCGCATGCAGGCCACCGGCTGGTGGGTCGCTCTGGGTGGGCTGGCCAACAGTGCGTGGATCTTCCTGTGGCAGTACGAGCATTTCGTCTGGACGGTTGCTGCCATGCTGATCCTGCTGGCATCGCTCATTGTGGTCTACCTGCGGCTCGGAATCGGGCACACCAAAGTCTCCACTGGCGAGACCTGGGCGGTGCGAATCCCCTTCAGCATCTACCTGGGCTGGATCACGGTTGCGACGGTCGCAGATATCAGTGACGTCCTATGGTTCGTGAAGTGGAACCAGTTTGGCATCAGCGCAGCCGCCTGGATGGTAGTCATCCTGGGCGCAGTGCTGATTATTGCCGGGTTGATGAATTTCCTGCGCCGGGATGTGGCCTATGCCCTGGTGATCCTGTGGGCACTCGCCGGCATCACGGTCAGGTTCCCGCAGGCCGGCATCGTCACCATTGCCACCTGGGTTACATTCGGCCTGGTGGCTGCCAGCCTGATTGCGGCGTTGCTGGTGAAAAGGCATCCAGCTTAAGCTGGGAAGATATGCCTAAAGTCGCCATCCATACCCCCGCCCCTGATTTTGAGCTGGCTGATTACAGCGGCAAAGCCGTCCGGCTTTCGGATCTGCACGGCAGGAACGTTCTGCTGGTCTTCAACCGCGGTTTTATGTGACCATTCTGCCGCGCGCATATGGCGCAGTTGCGCCAGGACTTTGCGGAGTTTGAGAAACGCGGGACCACGATTTTGGTGGTCGGTCCAGAAAACGCCGCCACCTTCGCCCGCTATTTTACTGAGCACGACTTGCCATTCACCGGGCTGCCGGACCCGGCTCATACCGTTCTGAAGTTGTACGGCCAGCAGATCAACCTGTTCAAATTTGGGCGCATGCCCGCCCAGGTGCTGGTGGACAAGGACGGGATGGCGCGTTTCATCCACTATGGGCATGATATGACCGATATCCCTGCCAATTCCGAAATGCTGGCTCTGATTGACGAGATCAATACCGGTTGAGCAACTCCCATGCAGATGGTTATTTCCGGCGTGATTGTGGCGGGCTACCGGGTTGCTTCCGGCCCGTCAAAAGATTATCCCTACGGCACACTCGAAAAGCAAATCCCGCTATTCAAGCAACACGGCCTCAACCTGGAGAGGTTCCATCCTGGCACATTGAATGTCTCCATTGCGCCGGCCACTTTCGAGATGGCCAACCCTGAATATACCTTCCGGCAGGTGGCCTGGACCGACCTGCACCCGCCTGAGGATTTTTCGTTTTCGCGCTGCAAGGTCAGGTTCAAGGGCGCCAGCTACGCAGGCTATGTGTATTACCCCCATCCGGAGACAAAAAAGAGACATTTCGAAAGTTCTTCCCTGCTCGAAATAATCTCTGACTATATTCCCGAGATCCAATATGGGGATCGGGTGGAGTTGGAATTGAATCCGGGTGAAATCCGCATCCAGAACGGGGTAAAGTAGATTGCGGGTCGGGTTGTGGTGCTATAATTTTCTTTATCTATGAGCTTTATCCAGAATGTATTCACTGTAAATCACGACATCATCTATTTTGTCTATGGATTGGTGTTTTTCATACTGGGGCTGGCAATCGCACTCCAATCCCGGCATTCCTCACGGCTTGACCTGGCCCACAACCTGACCTGGTTGGCTGCCTTTGGCTTTCTGCATGCCTTTAACGAATGGGGCGATCTCTTTATTCCCATACAGGTCACATATCTGTCGCCTGAGATCATAGTGGTTCTCAATTATTTGCACCTTTTGCTGCTTGCGACTTCTTTTGCCTGCCTGTTTGAATTCGGGGCAGCCTTGTTGGAGGCTATAAAACCTCGCAAATGGTTGCATATCCTGGCAGCCGGCCTGTTGGTCGTGTGGAGTATGATTGTTTTCATTCCTTTGCGCATGAGCATCTCCGACTTTACCACCTGGTTCAATACCGGCGGCGCATTGGCAAGGTATTTCATCGGTTTGCCGGGAGGGCTGCTGGCTGCCTATGCTTTACGCAACCATACGCTGGAACGCATTGCTCCGTTCGAAGTGCCCCAGATTGTGCAGGCGTTGGAGGCAGCCGGCATCACCATGGCATTATATGCACTGGCGGCCGGTTTGATTGTTGCGCCGGTGAATTTCTTTCCGGGGAACTGGTTGAATACGGACACTTTCACACGCTATTTGATCGTGCCTCCCCAATTGGTCCGGGCGCTGCTCGGGTTGGTAATTGCAGCAACCACCATCCGGGTTCTGGAGATTTTCGACGTTGAAACATCCCGCCAGATCGAGTCGATGAAGCAGCAACAACTGCTGGCGGACGAACGCGAGCGGATTGCGCGCGAACTGCACGACGGCACCATCCAGAAAGTCTATACGGCCGGCCTGCTGGTCAGATCGGCCCAGAATCTGACCGAACGGGAAACTCCGCTGGCCGCCCGGTTGGCCACGGCGGTGGGTGTCCTGGACGATGCCATCGGCGATTTGCGCCAGAACCTGAGCGAATTGCATGCGCCGGTGCAATCCCAGGAGCCATTTAGATCCAAGCTCGAGAAGCTGGTCACCGATCCACGCTTTAGTTCGCTGGTGGATGTGGTGCTTGATCTGGACTTGCCAGGATCGGATGCTCTCCCGCCTGAGCGCGACACACAAGTCTTGGCGATTGTTCAGGAGACCTTGGCCAATAGTGTCCGGCATGCCAGGGCCCGGCATATTACAGTTACTGCCCGCCGTCTTGGAGACAGCCTCCACATCCTGATCCAGGATGATGGAATTGGCATTCCGGCTGACGTTATCGAAGGTCATGGGATGCGAAATATGCGCGATCGCGCCGCGTTGTTGCACGGGCATCTGGCTGTTGAGAAAATGGAGAAGGGTACATGTGTCACCCTGGATATCCCTTGGGTGGTGAAGCCATGAGCAAGATCGATGTAGGCCTGGTTGACGATCATGCCCTGGTGCGTTTGGGATTGAAGACCTTGATAAATGATCAACCCGATATGGAAGTGATCGGGGAAGCCGGTTCGGCTGCTGAAGCCATCCAGATGGTCGCGAACATCCATCCGAAAGTCGTTCTGATGGATATCCGCCTGCCCGGAGAAGGCGGTCTGGAAGCTACGCGCCAGATCGTGGCCCGATTCCCGGATAGCAAAGTGGTCATTCTGACTTCATTTGCGGATGAAGAACTGGTTTTGAGTGCCATTCGCGCTGGCGCGGTCGGTTATTTATTGAAAGAAGTCGGGAATGAGGAAGTCCTGCGGGGGATTCGGGCGGCCGCGCAGGGAGAATCTGTCATGGATGCGGCTACGACCACCCGCCTGTTCGCCCGCGTACGCGCTTTCGAACGGAAGGCGGAGCAGGATGCCTTCCATGACCTGTCAGTGCGCGAACTGGAAGTACTTTACGAAGTGAGCCTGGGGAAAACCAATGCCGAAATTGCCCAGAGTCTCAACCTGGGTGAAAAAACCGCCCGCAACTATGTCAGTGGGATCCTGGAAAAACTCCAACTCTCCAACCGCATCGAGTTGGCGACCTACGCCATCAAGAACCACCTGTCCGAGCGCATGAAACGCGAATAACCGGATAAATAGATAAAACAGGACGGCGAGATTTTCTCACCGTCCTGTTTGTGTTCATTCCCAATCTATCTGGCCTGGGCGCCCTTGGGCAAGCCTGCCGGGACCGACTCAGTGTTATCTTTCTTCTGGCCGAAAAGGGAAGCGAACCAGGGTACCAGGAAATAGTCTGCGCCAAAGTAGCCTGCAACTTTCCAGGCCAGCACCAGTAACACCGAGAGGATCAAGAACATCGGGTTGACACTGGCGGAGCCGGCCATGATGTAATTCCAGTTCATCAGGCCGCCCATCAGGGCCGAGAACCAGGTGAAAACACCCAGAATGAGCGCAATGCCGACCAGCATTTCACTAATGGTGATAAGTTTGGCAAACCAGGTGTAGGCTTGCGCGTTCAGCAACATTTGAAGGAATGCACGGTACCAGGCATAATGAATGGGTGCAGTCCCTTTGGCGGGAATGGCCACTGCGCTCGCCCAGAAGCCTTTCAGGCCCAGACCGGTTTGCATCCAGGCGGGATTCTTGAACTTTTCCAGGCCGGCTTCCAGCCATTGCCAGCCGATCCAGACGCGGATGGGCAGCCAGATCAGGCCGGCCAGCGGGTGGTTGAAGATCGTCTTAAGGAATGCAGGGGTATGAAGAGATTTGCCCTTGCGGGTGGTAACAACGTTATTCATTTTTTCTCCTTTGAAAATATACCGGCAAAAAGGTTATATCAGGAACCCCTATAATTTACGACCTTTTATCTCTAGTTTACAGTGTCATGTGCCCCCAATTTTGGCAGGTCATGTGCCCCCAATTTTGGCAGGTCAGGTGACCCCCTTAACCGGTCTGGTAATTTATGCATTCTTCTGGAATTCCACATTCCCGGATTTGTGGTTGTCAGGTTCCGGGCATTTAAAGGCGGCTTTGTTGCGGGAATCGCAAGGTGTTTATGGGAAGTCTCCGGGAAATCGGCCAGGAATTACAGACTTCCGAAGTCTTTTAGACTTCGGAAGTCAGAATCTGTCTTATCAGGAGGTGGAGGCAGGGCAAACCCGCCCGGCTTCATTTGAAGCCGGGCATGGGATTAATACCAGTAAAGACTACTTGCGGTTGCGCAGGAAGGTCGGGATGTCAAGGTCTTCGGTGCGGAAGGTTTGCGGCCTGAACTCGGCCGGCTGATTGTTCGGCTGTGCGGACACGTTGACGGATTCCAGAGGGTTGGTGATCAGCTTTCCGTCAATGGTCCGGGTGATAGGGCGCGGCGTTATTCGGCGCGGCATGCCGGAACGTTCGAAACCGGTGGCAATGACCGTGACGTGGATCTCATCCGTCAAGTTGGGGTCGATCACTGCTCCGAAGATCATGTTCACATCCGGGTGAGACGTCTCGCGGATCAGCGCGGCGGCCTGGTTGACCTCGAAGAGGGTCAAATTCGGCCCGCCCGTGACATTGAACAGCACACCCCGGGCCCCGTCGATGGTTATGTCAAGCAGCTGGCTTGAGATGGCCTGTTCGGCGGCAATGCGGGCGCGGTCCTCGCCGGAGGCCTTGCCGACCGCCATCAACGCTGCGCCGCCTTCGCTCATGATGGCGCGCACGTCTGCGAAGTCCAGGTTGATCAGGCCGGGCACGGTGATGAGTTCGGAGATGCCCTGGATGCCCTGGCGCAGGACTTCGTCAGCGATCTTGAATGAGTCATTCAGGCTGGCGCGTTTATCCATGATCTGCAGCAGACGGTCATTGGGGATGACGATCAGCGTATCGGCATGATCCTTTAGGTTGGCCATGCCCACCTCGCAGGATTGCATACGTTTGTTGCCCTCGAAAGTGAACGGGCGGGTGACCACGCCGATGGTCAGGGCACCGCTCTCTTTGGCGATCTGGGCCACGATTGGGGCAGCACCGGTGCCGGTACCGCCGCCCAGGCCGGCCGTGACGAAGACCATGTCCGCGCCTTTCAGCACATTATACAGGTCGTCGGATGATTCCTCGGCAGACTTGCGCCCAACTTCCGGGTCGCCGCCCGCACCCAGTCCGCGCGCCAGCTTGTTGCCGATACGCACCCGGGTGGTGGCCTTGGAAAGCATCAACGCCTGGGCGTCCGTGTTGATGGCCACGAATTCCACGCCCTGGATGCCTTCTTCGATCATCCGGTTGACCGCGTTGCAGCCACCTCCGCCCACGCCAACTACCTTGATACGGGCAAATGCTTCTGATTGCGTACTCTTTGTGTCCATGCTAAGCCTCCTTAAAGCTGATAAAATGGTTCGATGTTTCAGGATGTATGGTTAACCAATTTTTATGTTACGGGAGTAACCGCTTGAGCCAGTCCTTGACGGGACCGAGGTCCATCGGAATCTCTTTCTTCAAAAGGTGTCGTCCGCCGGTACGGCTTGGCAACAGGTCTTCTTCGTTGAGTGCAGCCGCCCAATGCAGCAGGCCGAACCCGGTGGAGTAGGCGGGGCTTTTCAAATGATCCACTAGCCCTACCAGTTTCTCCGGCCCGGCTGTTCGGACGGGCACTCCCAGCACCTGGCTGGCCAGTTGCCGGATGCCTGGCAGGGCGCTGGTACCTCCGGTGAGTACCATGCCGGCCGGCAGCAGCCCGTCATAACCGGAACGCTTGATCTCTTGCAGAATGAGTGCAAATATCTCCTCCACTCTGGCTTCGATGATGTGAGCCAGATCCTGGCGACTGATCTGGACCGGGGCATCTTCACCATAGGCTTTGACGGTTATTAATTCTTCCGCACCGACGCCGGATTTCAAGGCGTAGCCGTGCTTAATCTTGATCTCCTCGGCTTGCGCCAAGGGCAGGCGCAGGCCGGTGGCAATATCGTTGGTGATATGGTTTCCGGCCACCGCCAGCACCATGGTGTGCCAGACATGCCCATCCACGTAGATGGCCAGGTCGGTGGTCCCACCGCCGATATCGCAGACGGCCACACCCATGTTACGCTCTCCATCGGTCAACACCACGTCGCCGGAGGCCAGCGGGTTAAGCACGAACTGCAGCACTTCCACGCCGGCCGCGCCGACGCACTGGCGCAGGTTTTCGACCGTGCCCTGGGCGGCAGTGATGATGTGCGCTTCCACTTCCAGTCGATAACCGTGCATTCCAATCGGCATCGCAATGCCGTCCTGGCCATCGACCGTGAAGCCCCTTTGGATGATGTGAATGATCTCCCGGTTGTGAGGAATGGCAACCGCCTGGGCCGCATCCAGGGCGCGAATCACGTCGTTCTCGTCAATCATCTCCCCTGCAACACCGGCCACGCCGCGGCTGTTGATGGATGAGACATGCGCCCCGGCCAGGCTGACCAGCGCTCCGGTGATTTCCACACCCGAAACCTGCTCGGCCTTTTCCACCGACCGCGTGATGGCTTGCGCGGCTGCAGCCAGGTCCACGATTACGCCCTTCTTGATTCCTTCCGAAGGTTCTATGCCTGAGCCCAGGATGCGGATGGTCTCTTCTTCCACCCTTCCCACCAGGGTGCAGACTTTGGTCGTGCCTACATCAATTCCAACAACAATCTCGTCCATAGGTTTTCGTCACTTATAGAATGGTGCATCCAGGTATTCCACGCTGATCAGTGTGGGTTGGATGCCCTGTTTGGTGATTGTGTCCACGATGGACTGATACACTTTTTCCTTCACAGCAATATCCTGTGTGTTCTGGCCGAAATAAACCGACCAACCGTGCGGATCCTGCCAGCCCATGCCGTAAGTGGTGTCGTACACCATCGGGCTTCCGGCAGGAACCTGTGGATGGAGCGCCACAATCGCCTGCACCATGGCCGGATCGATGAAGGGTTGGTCATACACGGAAAGCTTGGGATCTCCCGGCAGTTTGGGTGGGTTCCCGATAGAAGCGACCGGGATCAGGTTTGGAACATTGCCGCGCGGTGTAAAGGACACGCCGTTTGAATCGATCCAGGTGATATTGCCGTCCTGGGACCAGACCAGCAGGGGTGTCCGTTCCACCACATTAACGTAAATGTGGTTGGGGAAGCCCACCTGCACTCTGACGCTTGCCAGGTCCGGGAAGGCCGTGCGCAGGTTGGACTCGATCTGCGACGGGATGGCATTGAAGATGGGTTGCCCTACCAGGCCCAGGGCGGAGCTGACATCGGCTGCATTCAGGCGCTGGTTGCCGCTCAATTCGGCCCCCGAAACGGTGAATGTATTGGCGGTCCACATGCTGAACAGCACCAGGCCCAGGAGCAGGGTCAATCCAGCCGAGATCCAGCGTGGGCCCAATTGGGGCAGGTAGAATGCCGGAGCGTGCACGGCGGTGCGGCCCAGGCTAAAGGCAAAATCATAGCCAGTTTGGCGGGAGGCATGTTTGGCTGTCTTAAATGTACCCATCCGGCCGGAGGTCCTGGTCTGTGCGGTATGCAACCGTGATCCGCTGACCGGTGCCTGCCTGCCCCTGGAGGAGGTCACTGGCGGGCGGCGTGTGGCGGGTGCTGGCTGTGGTTCCCCCGGCAGAAAAATCGACGCGGTTCGATAGGTCTGGCGGGTGCCCTGTTTCGCCTTATTGGCAGCAGGCTTGACACGCGTTTGCGATGAGCGGCGTTGGCGGACGGTTTCGGCGCGGGATTTTTCGGGTGCCCGTTTTTTGGGTATCTCTAATGCGGTCATGATGTTCTCCGGAAGCGGCGTTCGGTTCGGTTACGATCGGCTTTGCGCTCCAAAGCCAGTTCAATCAGGCGGTCGACTAGCCCGGTGTAGGATAATCCGCTGGCTTCCCAGAGTTTCGGGTACATGCTGATACTCGTGAAGCCGGGGATGGTGTTGAGTTCATTAAGATAGATCTCGCCCGTGTTTTTCTCCAGGAAGAAATCAACCCGGGCCATGCCGGCACAATCAACGGCCTGGTAGGCGCTGACTGCCATCCGGCGGATCTTCTCGGCTGTCTCGTCTGGCAGGGGAGCCGGGATGAGCAGGCCGGACGTGCCATCCACATACTTTGATTCATAGGAATAAAACTCGCGGCTGGGCAGCACTTCGCCGGGCACGGAAGCCTGCGGGTCGTCATTGCCGAGCACGGAAACTTCTATCTCATGGGCATTCACGCCGCGTTCCACCAGCACGCGCCGGTCATAGGCGGCGGCTTCCAGCAGAGCCTCACCCAGGTCGGCCCGGCGGTTGCATTTGGTTATGCCGACCGAGGAGCCCAGGTTGGCCGGTTTGATGAACAGTGGATAGGCGGAGACTGTTTCGGCCCGGCGGATGACTGCCTCGATATCCTTTTCGATTTCACTGCGCAGAACGATAATGGATTCAACCGTCGGGATGCCAATTGCGCGCATTACATCTTTGAAGACACCTTTATCCATGCCGACGGAAGAGCCGGTCACACCCGCGCCCACATAAGCCAGGTCAGCCATTTCGAGCAGACCTTGCAGGGTGCCATCCTCGCCATAGGTGCCATGCAGAACCGGGAAGACCACATCCAGGTCGGTCAGCTTCTCGAACCCGGCAGACGTTGCGGGGTCCACACCTTTCCGGGGATCAAGCACGCCAATTACCGACCGCGCCGAATCCAGTGAGACTTCATGCTCACCGGATCGTCCGCCAAACAGGATGGCGATCTTCAACTTGCGGTTTGTGTCGGCCTTAAGATTCGTCATTTACCATTCTCTCTTCAGATTTCTGAAATATCTATTTTTCTTGCCACTCGCCAATTAATTCCACTTCCAGTTCAAGCTTGATACCAAATTGGTCCAGAACGGCTTTCTGCGCTAATTCGATCAACGCACGCATGTCCTCAGCACGGGTTTGTCCGTTATTGATGAAGAAGTTGGCATGCTGGGTGCTGATGGTGGCATTGCCGATGCTCTTTCCTTTCAAACCGGCTGCCTCGAGCAAACGCCCGGCTTTGTCTCCCGGCGGGTTCTTAAATATGGAACCCATGCTGGCACCGGGCGGCTGGGAGGCCCGCCGCTGGTTGGAAAATTCTTCCATTTTGCTTTGGATGTCCGCCTGGTTACCGTGCTTCAGCGCCAATTCCGCCGACAGGAGCAGCACAGGCGGATGTTCGCGTTTCAGCAGGCTGGTACGATAGCCTAATTCCAGTTTGCTTACCGGCCAGGTCTGGCGTCCGTATTGGCGATGGAACAATTCCACTGAAATCAGATTCCTGGCCAACTCGCCGCCAAAGGCTCCGGCGTTGCCATAAATTGCTCCGCCCAGGCTTCCGGGGATGGAGGCCGCCCATTCAAAACTGGCCAGTCCCAGGCGGGCTGCCCGCTGGGCGATATCATTGGGGGTGACTCCTGTTTCGGCGTGGACGGTGGGAAGATCGGCCTTTGCGTTGAATTTCAACAGACGGGCCCGGTTGATGATAACCACGCCGCGCACACCCCGGTCGCTGACCAGCACGTTCGAACCGCCGCCCAGCAGGGTGAAAGGCATGTCCATCTTCCACAACTTCTCGGCAGCCTGTTCCATTTCGTCTGCTTTCCGGACGAAAATCAGCACGTCGACCGGGCCGCCGATGCGCGCGGCGGTGTAGCCGGAGAGAGGTACATTCTCCTGCATATTGTCACCGAAGGTAGCGCGCAGTTCAGACAGGCTGGCCGGGTTCATGGGTATCATTCATCCAAATGTTGGCAAAGGTTTGCAAGGGCTGGCAATTAATCCTGTTCAAGAAGGGCAATGATGCGTTTGACCGTGCTTTCAATTTCGCGGTCAGACTTTTGCATTAGCTGATTGTATTTGTTCCATTTTTCCGGATCGGTGTGGGGATCATCCCCAATTACCGACCGCAGAGTCTGCAGAGTCCTTGCTTCGGAATCGGATACTTGTTTCTTCTTATCCATGGCGAATCTCCTTAAAATGGGCCAGCACGTCCGTACTGACCTGGTCAGCATCCCCGGCCGAGAGAACAATCAGAACATCACCGGGGTGAAGATGAGTGATCAGATAATTGCTTACTTTCGGCAAACTGGCGATGAAGTGGGCCGGGCGGGGCATGGCCTCCACGACCTTCTTTGACGAAAAATCCTGTTTCGGTTCGCGCGCCGGGTAGACTTCAGTCACGATGACTTCGTCCGCGATGCCGAATGAATTGGCAAAATCTTCCAGGAGCAACTTGGTACGCGAGTAGGTGTGTGGCTGCCATACGACCCAGAGAGGGCAACGCGGGTAGCGCGAGCGTGCCGCCGCCAGTGTGGCCTGGATTTCGGTTGGGTGGTGCGCGTAGTCATCAATGACAATAATCCCGTTGGCTTCACCCCGTACCTCGAACCGGCGGCCGGTACCTGTGAACTGGCCCAGGGCCTGGGCTGCCTCTTCCAATGGCAGGTCAAGCAAGCTAGTTACGGTCAATGCGGCCAGCGCATTAAGAATATTGTGCTTGCCTGGAACCTGCAATTCAACGATGACCGGCTTGCCGAGCACGCTGGCGTTGAAGGTGAAACCGCCTTTTCCATTGACTGAAATAGTGCTGGTATATGTATCCAGTTCGCGTTCCTCGCTGGCATCTTTACCAGTGTTTTTGGTGGTTTGCTTTAGCCCATAGGCCAGGACGGTTTTGCCCATCTTTTCCGCTTTCGTTAGTAAGGCATATGCACCGGGATCTTCAGCGCAGGCAACCAATACCCCATTGATGGGGAGATGTTGCACAAATTCCATGAAGGCATCCTGGAGATCAGCCAGGGTGGGATAGCAATCCGGGTGATCGTGCTCGATGTTGGTTACCACTTCGATGGTGGGTTTCAAACCCAGGAACATGCGGTCGTACTCATCCGCCTCTATGACGAAGTCTTTGCCCTTTCCGGCCCGGGCATTAACGCCCAGGTTTGCCAATACACCGCCGACAATAAAAGTTGGATCCTGTTTCAGCGTGGACAGCAGCCAGGCAAGCATGGCTGTGGTGGTGGTCTTGCCGTGCGTACCGGCGATGGTAATGCCGGTCTTGCCGTCCATCAGGCTGCCCAGAAAATCAACTCGTTTGGCCACCGGGATTCGGGCGGCCTTTGCAGCCACAACTTCGGAATTGTCATCCGGGATGGCCGAGGAGCGTACCACCAGGTCAGCGCCGACAACGTTCTTGGCGTTGTGGCCGATGTGGATGGTCGCACCCGCAGATTGCAGATCGCGTGTGAACGAAGATTCGACGCGATCAGACCCGCTCACCGTGTGTCCCATTTCGAGCAGGACGCGAGCGATGGCTGAGAGCCCGGTACCACCAATCCCAATCAGATGAATGTGTGTCATAGCCTAGACGAATACCACTATCACAAAAATGAAGGCGACCACCACCGCGAAGTAAATGCCGGGGATACCCAGAAGGTTGGGTGGCATAAAGCGGAGCATGTTATTTGCGATCGTCGCAACGGTCCCGGTTGGAGCAGAGACGATATCTGGAAAAGGATATTTAGAATCTGACATATAGAACCAGATCGTCCCGGCAATCAGATATCCATTGAGCGCTCCGATGACGATACCCAGAATGGCATGTTCCAATCTCTCACGGGTCAACTTGCCTGCGAAACGCTGGAGGTTGACCGTTTGATAACCGAAGAAGACCAACATGATCAGGATGATCGAGCGCATCCAGAAAAGGGTAGAACTCTGTTGAGGCAGGAGCACATCCCTGACAAAAGGCATGTAATGTTCCAGCAGGGCTGTAAAAGCCAGCGCCAGGATCACACTGAAACTGACCAGAATTTCCTTGGCCCAGCCGCGCAACCCGCCGATGACTGCGAACAGAATGACGTACATCCAGAAGACAACCGCCAGACTCATCATGGTCTCTTCTCCTCATCCGGGCAAAGGGCCAGAAGTTGGCGACCGATCTGTGCAGCGGAGTCGGAGTGAGACAGTTGCCGCATGGCGTTGCGCATGGAAGCCAATTTTTGAGGCTGATTGAATAAGTCTTTTATGGTCGGCAGGAGTTGTTCGGATAGTTTTTCATCTTCAAGCAGTACTGCCGCGGCGTGCCGGACCAGGTAATTTGCATTAACTTTTTGGTACCGCCAGGCATGCGGGTAGGGCACCAGTATTGCCGGCAAACCAAAGAGCGGATATTCGCCCAGTGTGGAAGCTCCGGCACGGCTAAGTGCCAGATCGGCCGCAGCCAGTGCGGCGCCCATCTGCTCGTGCAGGTAGGGGAAGGCATGGTAGCGGGCGGAATGGATGCCGGGGATGCCGGAAGTTGAACTCTCCCGGATTGCATCATGGAAAAGTTCTTTCACCTTTTCTTTCACATCCGGCCAATCCAGCTCGCCGGTGAGGTGGACGATCTGCGCAGCCTCGACCAGGGCAGGCAGGTTGGCCAGTATAGCAGCGTTGATCGAACGGGCGCCCTTGCTCCCGCCTGAAACCAGCAGGACGGGGCTTGCTTCGCTCAGGTTGAGTGCCTGGCGGCCTGCCTGGCGTGTCCATTGGGCCAGCTCAGACCGCACCGGGTAGCCGGTCAGGGTGATGCGTTCAGGGTGTCCAAAATAGGAAAGCGAGTCTTCTGCGGTGACAGCAATTTTGTCTGCGAAGCGTGCCAGGGTGTTCAAAGCCAGACCCGGTTCGATATCCGGGACATACAGCAGGCTGGGCACTTTCCACCCGGCCAGAGCCATTGGCACAGCCACGTATCCGCCGGTAAAGAATAGCACATCCGGTTTGAACTCGCGCAGAAT
>JBEKEB010000054.1:0-21659 GCA_050014055.1 Anaerolineales bacterium
AAACAATAAAAGCAGGCGGGCCCTAGGGCCCGCCTGCTCAATTTATTCTTAATCCAGCCTGATTACACGACGGCCACCTGCTGGGGGTTGGCCGGGTTGTACTTGATCTTGATCTTGTCTCCGGCGCGTGGTACTGCGATGCGCGAGACCATGGTCTGGGTGGTCAGGTCGAAAGGAGCCCCGGCTACCGGAGTGACTTTCATTTGCAATAGCACCACCGGATTCATGTTGACAGTCGCGCCGGTGTCCTGCACCGTGACGACATCTGCGGTTGCTTCCAGGCCGTTCTGCGCGAGCCACTGCTGCTGTTGGAGACCGTCCAGAGCTGCCTGGCCCTGGTCCATCGCGCCGTTCATATCATTGACAAAATCTTTGCCCATGAAAGCTTTGGTCAGCCCACCCGTAATCCCGCTGTTCATGGTTTTCTTGGCATTGTCCAATGCCTTCTGCGGATCCTTTTCAACTTTCTTTCCGAAATTGAACATGGGTATCTCCTTTGTGAATTAATAAGACTATTATTATCCACTATAATACTATAGCAGGGATTGCGACTCAATCCCTACAAAGTACTATCTTGAAGATCAAAAAAAAGGGGATATTGACAGCTTATCCTGCAAAAGCCCGGTTTTTAAGCTCCGGTTATTCTCACACACCCGGGCCGAGTTTTGCCATCATGCTGGCGATGCTCTTAAGTTCCAGCCACCATTGTTCCTTGGGACGCTCGTGCTTGGCGTCGATCATCCGATCGAAATCCTGCATGTCATGGAAATTAATCTGTCCTTTTTGCAAGCCGATAAAGGCGCAGTTGTTGCTTTCCTCGTTGCATTGACCGATCAGGTAGTCTAGGCACAGTCGGGCAAGCCGGGTGGCCTGGATGCGGTCAAAGGGAGAGGGATCGCCGCCTTGCTGCAGGTGCCCCAGGATGGCCGGGCGCACGTCGAAAACGCCCCGCCCTTCCTCTTCGAATAGGGCGCACATAAAGGGGGTGTTATAAACTTTGTTGGCGTATTCGGAACGCAGGATCAAGCCCAACCGTTTGCCGGCATCGAAAGCCCGGTTTAGGTTGGCCACGTCGATTTGCATATCCCGCAAGGTGACACCCTCTTCGGGCAGGTAGACCCGTTCTGCGCCTGTGGCGATGCCTCCCATCAGCGCCAGGTAACCGCTCCAATGGCCCATTACTTCGACCACGAAACAGCGCCGGGTGGCCACTGCGGACTGCTTGATTTTGTCGACTGCTTCCACGATGCTGTTCAGGGCAGTGTCCGCGCCGATGCTGAATTCGGTGCCGGGCAGGTTGTTATTGATCGAAGCCGGCAGGCAAACGATTGGAATGTTGAAGGCCGGGAAATTAGGCCGGGAAACCAGCATGGTGTGGACCGCTTCGTACCCGTTCCAACCGCCGACCACCAGCAGCGCCTGGATGTTTTTATCTTCGATGACACGTGCGATGGCGTACAGGTCGCTGCCCTGTGGCACGACCCGGCTGGTACCCAGCATGGATCCGCCCAGGGAAGCCCAGCCGCTCACGCCCATCCATTGCATTTCCTCCACTTCACCTTTTGCCAGCCCCTCGAAGCCGTTCTTAATTCCCAGCATGATGTGACCCTGGTCCAGTCCCAAGCGGATGGCTGCCCTGGCGGCAGTGTTCATCCCGGGAGCGGGAGCACCCGAATTCATCACCCCGATGCGGAAATGCTTTTGATCAGGCAACGCAGGATGGGGTAGCGCCCGAACCATCGTTGCCAATGTATTGAAGGCATCTTTAAAACTGGGGCTGCGCAAGTTCATGGCTTTTTCATAGCTCCTGGCGGCGATTGCTTCTGTGACAGCGCGGCTCTTTTCCACGCATTCCACCAGGGAGAAATGTTTGATATGGTTGGCCCGGGTGCCAACCACCACGGGGTCATCTTCTGGTTTGGCTTTCAGCAGAGTTACGACTGCTTCATACCCCAGTTGTGTTGCCAGGATGCGGTCGTAAGCACTCGGCCGGCCGCCGCGCTGGACGTGCCCGAGCACAGTCACGCGCACTTCCTCGCCCAGATGCTCCTCCAGAACGCGTTGCACGTCCGTGCTGCCAATGTAATTCCCATCACGGTCGCGTGCGCCTTCCGCCATGATGACTATATGGTCCCGCCGACCGGCTTTGGTGCCCGCCTTCAAACGTTCGACCATTACCTCCTGCCAGTTATCCACATCCGGGGGAGCTTCAGGGATTAGGACCCAGTCGGCGCCGGTGGCCAGGGCGCTGTATAGCGCCAGGTAACCGCAATTACGGCCCATTACTTTTACGATGAAGGTGCGCTGGTGGCTGGCTGCCGTACTGGTGATGGCATCCACGGCTTCGGTGATGCGATGCAGGGCGCTATCTGCGCCGATGGTCATATCGGGACCCGAAAAATCATTGTCTATCGAACCAACCAGCCCGACGATAAGCAGGTTGGGGTGGCTGGCTGCCAGTTCAGCAGTGATCTCGCCGCTCGCTGCCAAGTCGGCGACGATGGACGGCCACTCTTGACGGAAGAGATTCGCTCCGGTCAAGGATCCGTCACCGCCGATGACAACCAGCCCGTCGATGCCGTTCAGGATCATGTTACGTGCAGCTGCCCGTCGTCCTTCCGGCATGCGGAACGCCTCGCTGCGGGCGGTTCCGATAATGGTGCCACCGCGCTGTAGGATCCCGGCGACAGAATCCCAGGTCATTTTTTTGATATAATCCCCGCCTTCCACCAGGCCCTGGTAGCCTTCGTAGATGGCATAGACTTCTGCGCCTTTTTCGAGCGCGGTTCGCACTACGGCCCGCACAGCCGCGTTCATTCCCTGGGCATCCCCACCGCTGGTCAGGACCGCAATTCGTTTTGTTGCCATGTCTCTTTGAACTCCGATTAAGGTATTATAGCGAAATTATAGCTCTCTGGGAACCACTGCGTTGATGGGTAAATATAGGTATGCTTCCTACCTAAGGAGTGTTGTTCAGGTCGCAAAAGACCGCGGAGCATCCCATAGAAATACCCGAAGGGTGAAAAGATCGCCCGTGCCTTGTCATCTTATCAAGGGATTTCCCAGTGAGCCTTTATTATAATGCGGAAAATACCCGCAAATACCTGACAGAAAGAGCGGACGATGCCAACATACATCACTGGCCTGTTTAGTACAAGGCCGGGACGAGATCACCAAACGATCATAATGAATTAATGTTTTAGCTCATTCCTTGCTTTGAGATCCCACGGGCATAATGAAAGAGCGCAAACCAGGCCAATGCCCAGGCCAGCGGCAGCCCGATGACTAGCGCTGGCCAGCGTTGGGGTTCTGGGAACAATGCCAGACCCCAAGGTGCCAGCAGTGCAATTCCAATGCTTGCGGCCGGCAGCCCTCCCACCTGCTTAGCTTCTGCAGGGACCAGTAATCCCAGCAGTAGGTCGTAAATCCACCGCATGGGGAAGAGTGCCAGACCTACCAGGATGGCTGCAGAAAACCATTGTGCGCGATTGCGCGTACGGATGAACACGATTAATGCATAGACTCCCGTCCCAATAAAGACCCCGGCATAACAGGCGTTCCAAGGCCATGCCACCAGCGCCAGGCTCCAGAGCACGGGGGCTCCGCCGGTATTGCTTAATACTTGCATGTAATCCGGGATCCAATTTCCAATGGCAAACCAGCTTGCCAGGGATAGGGCTCCGATGCAGGCGGCAAAACCAGCAATGGTATAGCCCCTTCGTTCGATAATTGCCCAAATGAGTATCCCAGCCATCGCCGGTAAGGTTAGAGTGGGTTTAAGGATTGAAAATGCCAGGAATATGCCCGCCATCGTTTCGCGCCAGATGGCGTTGGCAAGCTTTGTTTTGCTGTGATCCGGGACTGGAATCGAGATCAAGCGGATGGCAAGGAATAGAGCTCCCAGGCTTAGCAGACTCAACTGACCCTTTGTAACTGCAATTGACATGAATGGCAGGCTGCCCAAGACCAAGACGACTGCCCATATGCTGGTGCGGCCGGTTCGGCCGCCTCCCCAGCGGAATGCCAGGGTACCGATGAGATGCATCATCCCGAAGAGCAGACTTCCAGTCCATAAGGCAACTGCCCATTTAAGCGGCAACAGAGCCCACGGCGCGATCACCAGGAAAACCCAGGCCGGATAAACGAACAGCATGGGATCTCCCCCGGCTTCAGGAGGACCGCCGAGCAGCACGGCCTGTATGAGATGGGTCGTTGCCGTGCTGTATGGACTTTGTCTTGCAAGCATGGTACGTACTCCCACCCAGTAGGGGACAAAATCCATCCCGACCCAGTGGATTAAGCCATGCGGGCCAGGGATCAACCAATGGTCCCACAGCCATAGCATCGTGAGAACAAACACACCCCAAAGGAAGACCTCGAAAAAAAACAGAAAGCCTTTTTTTCTCACGAGTATATGACCCGTTTTTATGACCGGAACCTATTTCAACATCGGCATCTGGATGCCGTGTCGTTTGGCGGCTGCGATGGCCTGCTCATACCCGGCATCGGCATGCCGGACCACGCCCAGACCTGGATCGGTGGTCAGTACGCGCTCCAACCGTTTGGCGGCAGCCGGCGTGCCATCTGCTACGATGACCTGTCCGGCGTGCTGGCTGTACCCAATGCCCACACCGCCGCCGTGATGGAAGGAGACCCAGGTGGCCCCGCCGACGGCGTTGATCATGGCGTTGAGAATGGCCCAGTCAGAGATGGCATCCGAGCCGTCCTTCATGGCCTCTGTTTCGCGGTTCGGGCTGGCGACTGAGCCGCAGTCCAGGTGGTCGCGGCCTATAACGATGGGCGCTTTCAGGGTTCCATCTGCCACCATCTGGTTGAATTTGAGGCCTGCCTGGAGCCGTTCCCCATAACCCAGCCAGCAGATACGTGCCGGTAGCCCCTGGAAAGGCACCTTCTCACGCGCCAATTTGAGCCAGCGCTGCAGGTGATCGTCCTGCGGGAAGAGCGCCGCGACAGCCTCGTCAGTGCGGTAAATATCTTCCGGGTCGCCGGAGAGCGCCACCCAACGGAAAGGACCTTTGCCTTCGCAAAACAATGGGCGGATGTAGGCCGGGACGAAGCCGGGGAACTCGAAGGCGTCCATCACTCCATAATTGTAGGCCTGCTGGCGCAGGTTGTTGCCATAATCGAATACCTCTGCGCCCATTTTCTGGAAAGCCAGCATGGCCTGCACGTGCTGCGCCATGGAAGCCATCGCCCGTTTTTTGTATTCCTCCGGATTGGATTTGCGCAACTCACCTGCCGCAGCCACACTCAAGCCGGTCGGGACATACATCAGGGCCTCGTGTGCAGAGGTCTGGTCTGTAACCACATCCGGGGTGACACCGCTCATGGCCAGTTCCTGGGTGATGTCTGCCGCATTCCCGATCAAGCCGATGGACTGTGGCTTTTCCTGATCCTTGTATTCATCCACCAATGTCATGGCTTCTTCGAGACTGTCCACCACCCGGTCGACATAACCAGCATCCAAACGGCGTTTGGCATGAGCCGGGTCCACTTCGACGATCAGGCCGACCCCCTCGTTCATGGTGATGGCCAGCGGCTGCGCCCCGCCCATCCCGCCCAGGCCGGCTGTCAGGCAGAATTTGCCTTTGAGCGAGCCCCAGCCTTTGATATTTGCCAGGGCGCCGAAGGTCTCATAGGTGCCCTGTAAGATCCCCTGCGTTCCGATGTAAATCCATGAACCGGCAGTCATCTGGCCGAACATGATCAACCCTTTGGCAGCCAGCTCGTCAAAATGCTCCCAGGTGGCCCAATGTGGCACCAGGTTGGAGTTGGCTATCAGGACACGCGGGGCATCCGGATAACTTTTGAAAACCGCCACAGGCTTGCCTGATTGGACCAGCAGGGTCTCATCGTCTTCCAGATTCTTAAGTGATTCAAGGATGGCGTCAAAACAGTCCCAGTTGCGGGCAGCTTGCCCGCGTCCCCCATAGACCACCAGGTCTTGGGGCCTTTCGGCCACCTCCGGGTCAAGGTTGTTTTGGATCATTCGAAAGGGGGCTTCAGTTAGCCAGGATTTACAGGTGAGCGTTGTGCCGCGCGGGGCGCGGACGGTGCGAGGTCCGGTCATGTTTCGTCTCCTTTATGAGAAAGAAAATCCCCTCGCGGCTATTATACGCCGGGAGGGGATTTTCGTTCATCTTTGGTAAGAGTAATTACTTATTTCTTTTTTACGACCAGTTGGTCGAAACTGGTTTCGCGCAGGCGCTTGACAAGAGTTTCTTGTGCTTCCACCCAGATTGGATGGACCAGGCAATCATCGCTGAAGACACAATCGGCCGGGTCGCCAACACATTCATTGAGCAGAATCGGCCCATCGATGGCCTCGACCACATCGAGGAGGGAAATTTCTTTGGCATCGCGTGCCAGGGTTACCCCGCCGCGTGCTCCACGGCTGGTGTGCAGTAAACCGGCAATTGACAATTGGGAGATGATTTTAGCCAGGAAAGAGGGCGGGATTTTCATTTCCTGCGCAACGGTACTGGTGGCGGCACGCTGATTTGGCCCCTGTTTGGCGAGGTAACGAACTGCGCGGATCGCGTAGTCGGCTTGACGTGTGATTTGCATGAGAACGTCCCTTTCTGGATATTAAGGTAATCTTTATCATTTTATATTGTATTGTTTGTTGGGAGACCGGGCAAGTGATAGAGGTCATGCTTGAAATATGACCTTTTACTCCGATTATTACCCAAATTGCAGTAAATATCTGAAAAACGAAAACGCCCCGCCTACCCATAAGGCGGGGCGTCATGGTTATCAGCCTAGTTCCGGGCGTTCAGGGCTTCGGCAGGATGATCAGCGGGTGATTGTCAGGTTCCCGGCACCCATATTAACAACGATGATCAGTTGCGGTCCGCTCCCGGTCTGGGTATACAGGTCGGCATTCTTCGACCAACCCGAGTCGCTTGTGATGTTCGACAGGGCGCCATCCACAGTGAGGTGGACAGGGATGCCGGTTGGGATGACCAGCGTAGTGTTGCTTACTCCCGTTTCGATGTTGACACTACCATCCCGCTTGAGGCTGCCGGTGAAATCGAGCGTGAAGTTTCCCGCCCCGCCATAGAAAAGCAGGCTGGAAAAATCTGCATTCCCCAATCCCGTCAGCGAAACGTTGGATGCGCCGGTTTCGTAGCTCAGGAGTGACATTCCGGTCAGGTTGGGGGAGACGAAGTTCATTTTGGCATCGGATGCACCGTCTTTGACGGTGAGATTGGCCAGCGCCAGGCCTCCGAATTGGTATTCGGCGTGGTATGCGCCAGCTTCAATGCTCAGGTTGAGTGGTTGATTGCCCAGTGACAGGTCCCAGCTGTTCTTGATATTGGAAAGATCCGGGATGCCGGTCAGGTGCCAGTTGCCTTGCTCGATGCGGACCGTGAAATCATTCTCGGTTATAACGGGCTTGAAATCGGCAATATTGTATGTGGCCGAGCCGGAGACCAACATGCCAGTAGATCCGGGGTGGATTTTTAGCGTACCTGCGCCGAAGGCAAGCGACAGGTCCACAGGGGCGGCAGTGTTGGCAGGCAAAGGAACTTGGATCGGGTCTGTTACCATGGGTCCAGGTGTAATAGTATTAATAGGCACACTGACATTGAACCTGCAGGCAATTGTACTCAATGCCAGGACGAGTAGAACGGGCAGGAACTTGCGAATCATGATTTTCTCCTTTTTATGCGATTTCTACCCAGATATACGGTTCAAGTACGCAATCGTTCCAGGATAATGGACTACTCTCCCAATTCCTGAACCAAATCCGCCGTCATGGATAAGATCACATCCGCATGATGCCCGCGCAGTTCGCTTTCCTCTCCAAAGCCGCATAAAACTCCCACCGTCTGCGCACCGGCTGCCTTTCCGGCGCGTATGTCCACGCTAGTATCCCCCACCATCAGGCAGGCCTCGGGAAGCACATTCATTTCCCGGGCGGCCCATAAAATCGGGTCTGGGAAAGGTTTTGTATGCTGACAGGTCTGATCGGAGGCAATGCATTTGAAGTATGGAACCAGGTTAAATTGATTCAAAAAGTCCATGGTTGTGCGCGTATCCCGGGCGCTCACGATCGACAGCGGATAGCGTTTGACGAGGTTTTCCAACATCTCCGTGGTGCCAGGAACAAGTTGGAATGGCCTGGTTTTCATTTTTGATAGCCGTACGATCCAGTCCCTCAGGGCGAAGATCTCGTTATCCAGGCCGATCAGATCGGTCATGCCATACAGGAAAGTAGCCGGAGCTTCTGCCTCCATCACCATGCCGCGTGCCACCCGGGTAAGGTCCCTACCGGGGAAAAGCATGTGAAACGGCTTCAGGAGTTCGGAGAGTTGTGCGACCATCACATCGTCGGTATCGCTAAGGGTACCATCCACGTCGAAGCAAATGGCACGAATGCGGGAAACCTGCAAGGGCATGGGACCTCCGGAGCGTGAATGAATGGGGATGATAACCAGATTGTACACCGTTCCTTTCGAGGTTCCCCGGAAGAGCGAACGAATCCAATAGTACCATCTGTATACTGGCGTGCTGCGCCGGGCGATATATAATTGTGGTGCAGCGGTTAACTTGCCGGGTTATGCCGACGCTGATCAACGATTTAGCTTCTGCCCAAAAATTTATCGAAGAATCGTATTTTGTGTATGGGCGACGAAGTTGTCCGTACACAAAATACGAACTCCTCTGGAATTTTCGGATAGGTTAATGCGTGACTATTGGAGACAAGGAAATGGCGAATAGACATGCCGGTTTTGAATTTTTTGTGATCATCAACCTGCTCCTGGCAGCCTGCGGAACCTCTACGGGGAATACACGCACACCAGCCATATCGCTGCTGCCTGGTACAACCAGCCTCTTGGCAACTCCCACGCCGCCTCCCACATCACCATTTACAGCCTCTCCAACGGCTGTCCCCACGCTTCCCGATCCGGCGGGATATGCCTGGAATCCGGTCATCGCCGGATTGGAGCTGCCGGTGGATATCCAGAACGCCGGCGATGGGTCCGGACGGCTGTTTATCGTCGAGAAACCCGGCCGAATCCTCATCCTTAAGGGCGGAGAATTGCTTCCAACCCCATTTCTGGATATTTCCACCAAGGTCGGCAGCCGCTATACCGAGCAGGGGCTGCTGGGTCTGGCCTTTCATCCCAATTACGCCCGGAACGGCCTGTTTTATGTAAATTACACGGATGGAAATGGAAATAACGTCATTGCACGCTTTCATGTTTCTGCGGATAACCCGGACCTGGCGGAACCGGCCAGTGAAACGGATATCTTGCGTGTTGACCAGCCCTATAACAACCATAACGGCGGTGGGCTGGCCTTCGGTCCGGATGGTAATCTTTATATCGGCCTTGGAGATGGCGGATCTGAGGGTGATCCGTTATTGATCGGCCAAAATCTGCACACGCTGCTCGGCAAAATGTTGCGCATCGACGTGGATCACACTACTCCTTATGCAATCCCCGCCGGTAACCCCTTTGTCAAAGGCGGCGGGCTGGCGGAGATCTGGGCCTACGGTTTGCGTAACCCGTGGCGTTTCTCGTTCGATCGTCTCACCGGTGATTTGTATATTGCAGATGTTGGCCAGGATGCCTGGGAAGAGATCGATTTCGTCCCGTCCGGGATGCCGGGCGGCATGAACTTTGGATGGAGTTATTACGAGGGTATGCATCCCTATAAAGGCCAGCCGCCCGCGAATGCAACTTTTGCCTGGCCGATCACTGAATATTCGCACACATATGGCTGTGCGGTTACCGGCGGCTATGTCTATCGAGGGGCAGCGCTGCCCGAATGGCAGGGTGTATATTTCTTTGGCGATTATTGTTCCGGAAACATTTGGGGCCTGATCCACTCGAATGGACAGGACCAGCCAGCGAAGATCCTTTTTACAACCAGTGCAAAGATCACCACTTTCGGGGTGGATGAAGCTGGGGAAATTTATCTGGCAGATTATGGATTGGGTGAGCTTCTGCGCCTGGAACACAAGTAACGCGGCTCCAATTTTTTATGGACTTATGTTGTCTAAATAGCGCGAATAGTCATATTGATTCATGATGCCTGTCACTGGATAATCCGGCCCGGATGTTTTAAACTGTATCATTATATCTGGAGGTGGCTTATGGCTCAACGAACATGGGAAACTAGCATGGTATGTTATTGCGAACATGTCAAGGGCGAAGTTGCCTTGGAAGCTGAAATGCTTTATCCGGTGGATGAGTTGCCCGACCCGCCGCGGGTCATGTCACACCGCTGTTCCCATGGCGCCGAGTGCAACCAGTCAGGCAAAGCAGCCTGTGTTTGGGCCGGCACAAATCCAGATTATGATCCGTTCCGTTCGTAGACCTGGATAGGTTCTCAAATTCCCGTTTGGTGATATCTCCCCTTCTCCTTTTCGGTTGGTCAGGCTGCTCCCACGCACATGCGTGGGAGCAGCCAAATTAACCATAAAGGCGACCTGAAGTAGGTCGCTTTTAGGATCGGTTGGTGTTTATTTTAACTTGATGCGTGATTTTAATACCGGAGAAGGACCTGGATTCGTACTGGTGGCCTTTCGGATCGGGAAATGGGTGACGACTCCCGGAACGAATAACAGGATGACCAAAATTGCCAGGAGGGACAGGAATATCATCCAGGAGGCCTGGCTGCTAACTTCTGGAAGTATCCCGCCGGGATTGTATCTGGTTTTGACAGAGGTTGTTCCATTCAGTGAGACAGTCAATGTGCGGCCAAGCCCGTCCCGCAAGGTTGATGGAGAAGTGTAGGTTATGCGATATTCACTCTGCAGTGCCCGGCCATACAACTCGAATAAATTGGATAGATCAGCCGTGTTGTTGGCTTGGCTGTACACACCCCCGGCCTTTTCTGCCAGAGATTTGAGGGTTGATTCATCCAGGCCAAAATAGGGACCGGCGCCATCCGGATTGCCCAAGCCGATGGTGGATATGGACAGCCCACTTGTGCCGATGGTCTGGATGACCTGGTCGGAAGTCTTTTTACTTTGGTTGTCCATACCGTCTGTCAAAACGATGATGGCTTTCCGCCCGGGATAGTTTTGTAGGATCTGGTTTGCCTGGGCCAGGGCATCGAACATGGCGGTATCGTCCTTGGCCTTCAGGCTGTTGATCGCTTGGATTAAAGCGGCATGATCGCTTGTGATGGTCTGCACGTAGGTCACTTTTGTGTTAAAGGCAAGCAGTCCGGCCTGGTCCCCGGTACGCATTTGATTGACGTATGCCTGTGCAGCCGCTTTGGCGGCCGAGAGTTTGCCGGCATTGTTCATGCTACCAGAAACATCCATCACCAGCAGGGTGGTCAGCGGCCCGATCTCGCCGGATCCGCTGACCTGATTCGGCTTCATTACTACGCCGTTCTCGGAGATCTGGAGTTGATCCGGATTCACCCCCATCGGTTCTCCCTTGGCATCCGTTACTGAAATGTACAAGGTGACCTGCGGGAATTTGGAATTATCCACTTGCGTGATGCGAATAAGGGCACCGGCAGCCTGCGCTGTGGCAGCCTGTAACGGAGCGAGCATCAGGAACAGGCTTAATCCAAACAGGAACATGCACTTGGCATTTTTCATGAAATCACCTCTTTTCGTGATATACCATTTCCGTGTTGCCCATCCGGATGGTGCTTTTATTGGTAAGTTGCGCCCGTTCGATCCGGCGTTTATTGATGAAACTGCCGGTTAGACTCATATCCTTCAGCGTGAAATGCGCTCCATCACCGGTCAGCATGGCGTGTTGCGGGGCAATGTCGGGGTCAGGCAGGACAATTTCAGATTTTAGCGCGCTGCTCCCAATTGCAATTGCCGGGCCTCTGGCACGCATGAATTTGTCCAGGATGAATTCAGTTCCTTTGAGTTTGCCACTAGTGACCTCCAGCCAGGCGCTGGCCAACAGAACCACGATCAAGGAAATGAACGCACCGGTCGAAGCTCCGAGCAGCATCAAGCCGATTGCTTTGCCAAGCAAAGAGTCCTTGATCAGACTGTAGGAGATTTCCAAAAGGTACCCACCAATTGCCCCACCCATCAAGCCGCCGAGCAGCCCTTTCCAAACCTGACTCCTGCCGGACACTCCTTCGGCGATACCGATCATGAGCCCGAACAAACTCCAGCCGAGCGTCCGGCCAATCACCCCGGCGCCGACCGTCTGGAATAACCATTCGCTCAGTGGTAGCCCAATAGCTCCGGCAACCAGGCCGAGCAGCCCGCTGAAAAGGCCGGATTTACCGGCGTGAACCAGATTGCGTGTCAACACCCCTTCCACGATCCCGATCAACAGGCCGATGCTCAATCCGACCAATGCACCGACGATTGTCTCGCTGAGGTAAATGTTGGCGATGAACGACAGGCCGAGCAGGTTGCTGATCTGCCAGCCGACCAGTCCGCCAATTGCACCAAACACGGCATAATAATACGTACGCATGCGTCTATTCATTGGGGATCGACTCCTTTTTTCTTGTCTCCGGTTGGTTCCTGTTGCAGGTTTTTCCAATGCAGGATAGCCTCCACTGTATCGTCTTCCAATTCATAAAACCCGTAGTACCGGCTGGGATCTAGTACACCGTCCCCCTGACGGACAAAAAATCCGCCGACTTCGGTATGCGGCTCCATTACCAGCGCCACCTGCCATGGTTCAGGAAAGAAATGGTTGTGCAGCCATGCGTCATAATGGGAGAGAAAAACGCCCATATGCGGGTGAGTATGGTACCAACCGACGATGGCATCCTCAGGATATTCTTCGTCGATTTTTTCGTGGAAATCCACCAAACTATCCTGTGTGAAGGTCAGGAAAACACTGCCTTGTTGGGTAAACCGGGCCGGCAGGGTTGCCGTAATTACGATATATTGCTGGAGGGTTTCAGGATCCGCGCACCACTTTCCCACCAATACTCCGCCGACTTCATTTTCCAGGTCGCTGGATGCATGCCGCATTGCCTGGTTGCAAGCGGTTTTTGTGAGAAACACAGAAATAGGCGCGTCGTTCCCTACTCCTTCATAAAGGGATATCCAGTGCCGGGCCTTTTCCAATGGCAGACTTGCCAACCGGGGAACCGGACTTACGGGGGGCATCATGTGAATGCGTAATTGGTTCATCAAAGGAAGTTGTTCTCGTAGAGTTTCGGAGTGTCCAGGGGGAGAGGGGAGAGCAGTCCGAACAGGGAAAGGTTATCCGGCAGTGACGTCAGCGGTCATCATCAGCCGATCGTCCTTCGGGACACCCGCCTGAACGAGCGTTTCGTCCTCCTTAAGCTCCCGTCCGAGCGCCTTGCTGTCCAGCCGGTAGGACATCGGGCGTCCATCCGGACCGGTAACGGGCAGTTCCAGCGAGGTGGTCAACTCGGGAAGAAGTTCCTTGACGATGACATCGTCAGGAATCTCGGCAGTGCGGCTGCCTCCGGAGGGAAGTACAACGGTAACAGGTAGGTCAGACATGGTATTTCTCCTTTCAGGGTGTGGCTGGATCGCAGCCGGTTGGAATGGTTATTTAAGACGGATCTTGGGTTTTGGCTTGGATTCTACTGTTTTAAGTTTGACACGCTCGGGGCGCAGCAGCTCCCGCTCATCCACCGGGAAAGCATGGGGATGATTTTTGCGATATTCCCTGCACCAACGCGCCGCTTCCGGATCCCAGGGGAAGGGCGGCTTGGTCGGGTCATCATGGAAGTTCTTATACTGAAGCATTTCACCGAGCATCACCACCAGCCGGTCGAGTGAACGGCTGGCAGTCCACCAGGCTGCATCGATGCAGACACTTCCGTTCAGGTGGTTGATATTGGGATGCCAAATGGGGGTGAGCCATTTCATGCCCGGCCAGCGTTGCGGATATTGGTTGTGAAGGTAGATTTCCACCTGGTGGCGTGTGCCGAACTTGGGATTTCCCAGGCGGTCCACGGTAAGTATGCCCTTGCATTTGAATGTGACGATATAGGTCTCGGGAGGCAGGTCGGCGTGTGGTCGTCGGGCTTCGAAACTGATCAGGTCGCTGCGGGCCGCCAATTCCTGCATCAACTCGTAATCGGCGCGCAGACGGCGCATGCGCGGGCTCTGGTCCAGGCCAGTGGCACCGGCGGTGATATCGGCTGTCAGCATCAGCCGGTCATTTTCCGGGATCAAGGCCGAGGCTAGCGTTTCCTCATCTTTGAGTTCACGCCCGAGCGCCTTACTGTCCAGCCGATAATACATCGGGCGCCCATCCGGGCCAACGGTGGGCAGTTTCAACAGGGAGGTTAATTCGGTTAGCAAGTCGCGCACGTTTACGTCATCAGGAACCTCGGCTGTCCGCGCTCCACCGCTGGGCAAAATAATGGTCACGTTCAAATCTGGCATGGCAGTCTCCTCTTTAGTGAATCTGGTCAGGCGGTGAAGTGCGGCACCTGGCATGCGCCAGTGATGGCCCAGCAATCTGCGTGGTGCAAGGTGTGGCAGATCTTGCATTCCACAACGCCGCGCCGGTCGTCCGGGTCAATCAACTCCAGACAATAAGGGCAACGATGTTCCTCCTGACCTGACAACAGCAGTTTGGGCTTGGAATGACCGGCGTGCTTCCGCTTCGATTTGACAGGATGGGTGATGATTGGCAAGGAAGCTGGTTGTAGCATCTGGAGTGGAACAGGCGCAGCAGGTGCGGGGTCGGGTGCCCGGTCTAGTTGTTTTTGTGGATTTCGCCGGGTGTGAAGCATTTTCCTCGGGGGGTTCATGTGTGTTACGGGATGTACGTTTCTGGCGGGGTGATGCCAGGCAAACAGGGCCAGAAGTGCAAATCCAGTTGCCAGCGGAATTTGGCCCAATTTCCACCAGTCCAATCCGGTTCGCACTGATTTGAAGAGATCGATGCCGAAACCCCACCCGGTAAACCAACCCAGCAGAGCCAGACTGCCGGTGATAAATGCCACGGTTGAACAGACTCGCAGTACGGGTGCCTTCCCGGGGATGATACAGCGGACAGAGAAACCGGCAACCAGTCCCATGACTGCATCCGTTAGCAAAAAAGCAAGAACAGGCATGGATACCCGGACCCGCAGGAGCAGGCCGACCAACCCAATGGGGATGGTGATCATCAGAAGGACCAATAGCACCAATTTGCGTGACAAGGTCAGGAAGAGCGGATCATTGGGGGTGGGCTTCTGGGTGATCATGGTTTATAAAGACAGGTTGCGAGGTTTGCCGTCACTCATGCAGCTTTATGCGTCCACGCTCTTGAATATTCTTGTCGGGGTTGGCATGCAGATCGTCCTTGAGATGGATCCGGCCGTGGGCTGGCTTGAGTTGTTCGGTCTGTTGGAAGTCGTGGAAATGCAATGCTTCGGCCAGATCGGCGGTCAGCTCGTAGAAACGATACTCCTGCCCATTGTGAGCGCGCAGGATATGCAAGGATGGCACACCAACATTGGCCAGAGTGCGGTGCAGAAAATTCTCTTCCCCTGTGATCAAATGGGTCAATTTGGTCTCGCGCAGGGTTCCGCAAGTCGGGCAGTGCCCGGCCTCGAAGCTGACCGTATTCAGCGGTTTTAGCACCTGTTCGAGGGTGTGACAAACTGGGCAGAACAGGGAGGTGATCAGTTCCTGGTCCAGTTCGATCACCGCCTCTGCTCCCAGGTCGGCCCGGGCGATACGTAGCAGGTCTTCCAAGGTGGTGTGTTCTGCCCGGGCAGGGATTTCGGTGATCACGCCGTACGTCCAGTGGCTTTCACAATCCGCACGCGGCACGTAGGCAGTGGTATGCATCTCGTTGACCATGCCGTTGTAATGGATGACCTTGCCCGGTTCCACTGGCATCCCATTGATGAGCTTGAGGGCTTCCTGCGATTGCATTCCACCGATAATGGAAGCGATGGTGGGGGTGGTGGGCACTTTACCAAGCAGGATATTCTGGCGGGCCAGCAGGGGGCAGGAATATCGTAGCGATAGGTCCCGAATTGCCGCCTCGGTGAGGGTGCACTCGTAGCAAGCGCCCTGACCGGGCACAAAGACGCGCACCAGGCCAAGCAGTTCCTGGATGGCTCCATCCACCCAGGGTTTGTTCATCCAGTAGCAGAAGCGGTTGATTGCCAGGCGGGCTTCCCGGTTATCGAGACAGCCGATCACCACATCCATGCGCCGGATGACGCCCAGACCGAGCTGGGTCATCACATCGCCATTCAGGTACTGGACATGGATCTGCGGGTTGAGTGCCCGGGCGCGTGCTGCCGCTACTTCGGCTTTGCTTCGGCTGTTATCCGATTCGCGGAATAGCACCGAACGGCTCAGGTTGGCGGCCTCGATCGTGTCGAAATCAACTATATAAATGTAACCGATACCCATCAACGCCAGGTTCTTGATTACATCGTTCCCCAGTGCACCGGCACCGACCACCAGAACGTGGGCGTTCTGGACTTTTTCACGTTCCCACCAGGAGATAAATTCAAAAGTACCCAACCGGTCAGTATGCAGATTTGGTATGTGCAGCGGCTTTTCCGGGGCGACGGGTATACGTAGAGGCCCGGTGGGAGGTTCGTTTGTGGCGGAGCGTTCGAGGGGGGTTCCATCCTGGCGGGCCAGCTCTCGTGCCTTGGTTACGTTCGACTCATCAATAGCATGCACAAACCAACCAACATTTGGGCGGCCTTCGATCAGCCTGGATTCTTCCAGTGTCTTAAGAGCTTCCCGTAAGGTGGCGCGGCTGACACCCAGCTGGTTCATCAATTCCCTTTCAGAAGGAAGCTGGGAGCTTGGCACAAAGCTTCCATCCAGAATGGAGACAGCCAGTTTGCCGGCGACGGTTTCTGCAAGAGTGTTGTGAGTGATTGGTAGGATTTTCATAATTACCCAGTGGTATAGTGGTCAGACCAGCTAAACCAATCATATTCTTTTTTGCAGGTATTGTCAATAGTTGTGGTTGAACTCCAGTACTTTTGCATTGGATGCTTAAAATAAAAAAGGCGACCTGAATAAGGTCGCCTTTTTGGTTGGCGCTTGTCAAAAAATTACTTGACTTCGATGACCGCGCCGGCTTCTTCCAGCTTCTTCTTGGCATCCATGGCGGCGTCTTTACCGACAGCGGCAAGGATTTTACCATCGGCGGTCTCGGCCAGGGTTTTGGCCTCAGTCAGGCTCAGGCTCACCAGTTGGCGGATGACTTTGATGACTTCGATCTTCTTGGGACCGGGGTCCTTGATGACGACGTCATATTCGGTCTTCTCTTCAACAGCCTCGGCGGCAGCTGCAGGAGCAGCACCGGCGGCGGCCATGGCAACAGGAGCGGCGGCGGAAACGCCCCACTTCTCTTCCAGTTTTTTGACCAGTTCAGCAGCTTCGAGAACGGAGAGCCCGCTCAACTGTTCGACGATTTTTTCCAGATCAGCCATTGTAAATCTCCTTCAGATTTCTTTTGAATAGTTTTTTTAGTAGAATAATAACGACTTAAGTCGTTACTACAATGCGTACCTACCATCATGTTGCAGCAGGGGCTGCCTTGTCGGAATATGCTTTAACCACATATGCCAAGGATCGGCCAGGTTCGGCCAGAGTGCGGACCAGTTTGCTGGCAGGAGCTTGCAGTATGCCCAATAACTGGGCACGCAAGACCGGCAAAGGTGGCAGGGATGCCAGGGATTTAACCTGGGCGGAGTTGAGGGCTTTTGCATCCAGGAAGCCACCTTTCATTTTGACGGCTTCCATGCCCTTCGTCGCTTCTGTGAGCGCTTTTGTGAAACCGGCCGCATCGTTGAATGCAAAACCGATGGCAGTGCTCTTTTCTGCGAAGTCAGCCGGGACGCTATAGCCAGCCTTTTCCAAAGCGATCTTGGCAAGCGTGTTCTTGACGATATGGAACTCGCCGCCATTTTCACGAGCCTTGGCACGGATGGCATCCAGGTCTTTCATTTTCAACCCGGAATACTCAACCAGTACCACGGCCTGACTCTTGGCGAGCCATTCGACATATTCGGCCAGCATGGCCTCTTTTTGCGATTTTGATTTAGCCAAAGAATATCACCTCCTTTCCAATCAAAAAGTCTTTGCCCGAGTGTCGCAGGCAAAGACTTGACCCCACTGAGGGGGGTACCTCCCCGGAAAGGGGGGTGTGGTGATTCCACCAGTCTTCACCTGGGCAGGAGATTAAGCCCTGAGCAAAATCGCAGGGCGCCTGCCGTCTTCGGCGAAGGAATAATCCTCGGGCTATCCGAATAAAGTTATTCGGTTTCCTCCATCGCCTGGGCCATATTGGCGTCAACTTTTACACCAGGGCCCATGGTTGATGTCATGGTGATGTGTTTGATGTAGTTACCCTTGGCAGCCGACGGGCGGGCCTTGGTGATGGCTTCCATCAATGCCGCAAAATTTTCATACAGCTTCTTTTCGTCGAACGAAGCCTTGCCAATCGAGACATGGATGTTGGCGGTCTTATCCAGGCGGAATTCCACGCGGCCGGCTTTGGATTCAATTACGGCACGACCGATGTCATCGGGAGAGACGACCGTGCCAGCCTTGGGGTTCGGCATGAGGCCACGCGGCCCGAGCACGCGACCAAGCTTACCAACCTTGCCCATCATATCGGGCGTGGAGATGGCTACATCGAAATCAAGCCAGCCTCCCTGGATCTTGGCCAGGGTCTCATCGTCATCTGCCACGGTATCTGCACCGGCGTTGCGGGCATTGGTGGCACCATCGCCTTGGGCAAAGACCAGTACGCGGACGGACTTGCCCAAGCCATGCGGCAAAACCACCACATCACGCACCTGCTGATCGGCCTGGCGGGGGTCAAGACCCATGCGCATGTGTACTTCGACGGTGGCATCGAATTTTGCGTACGAGGTTTCTTTTACCAGTTTGACCGCATCTTTTGGGCCATAGAACTTGTCCAGGTCCACTTTGGCAAGAGCAGCCATATATTTCTTTCCGTGTTTAGTCATGAAATCTCCTTTGTGGTGCAAACGGGCCGGAATGCGACCCTCCCACCGGGTTAATCTTCGACAACGATGCCCATGTTGCGGGCAGTGCCCTCGATCTGGCGCATGGCGCCTTCGATATCCAGGGCGTTCAGATCCTTCATCTTCAGTTGGGCAATCTCGCGCACCTGCGCGCGGGTTACATTACCGACCTTTTCCCGATTAGGTACGCCGGAGCCTTTTTCGATCCCGGCGGCCTTGCGCAATAAAACTGCGGCAGGTGGTGTTTTCAACACGAAAGTGAATGACCCATCGGTATAAACGCTAATTTCTGCGGGGAGAACCTCGCCCGGGCGGTTGGCCGTGCGGGAGTTGTAATCCTTGCAAAAAGCCATGATGTTGATGCCATGACCAGCCAGTGCCGGACCGATGGGGGGTGCAGGATTGGCCTTGCCGGCCTCAATCTGCAGACGAACAATTGCCTTTAGTTTCTTTGCCATTTACCCTTTTCTCCTTGGTGGTATTAGTGGGCCATTAGGGGAGGCCCTCCCACGAATTAGCCATCAGCGTTGCGTTCCCGGCAAGAGCTAGGGACCGGGCGCTGTTATGCTTTCTCTACTTGCAGGAAGTCCAATTCCACGGGGGTATCACGCCCAAAGAATGAGACCATCACACGTACTTTGGTACGTTCCATATCGATATCCGAGACCACGCCGCGGAAGTCGTTGAAAGGCCCGTCCACGATGCGGACGCGTTCCCCAACCTTGAACGAGACCTTGACCATGGGCGCATCCGCTTCCATGCGCTTGAGGATCTGGGCCACTTCTTCGGGGCGGAGCGGGGTGGGCAGGTTGCCCATTCCAACGAAACCAGTCACGCCGGGGGTGTTACGAACAACGAACCACGACTCTTCGCTCAACAACATATTAACCAGTACGTAGCCCGGGAAGATGTGGCGTTCCACGGTGCGACGCTTGCCATCGCGGACTTCGATCTCTTCCTGGGTGGGCACGACCACGTCGAAGACCCTATCCTTCATGCCCATGGTCTCGATGCGCTGCTCGAGGTTGTGCCGGACCTTGTTCTCATAGCCGGAATAACAGTGGATCACATACCAGGCCGGGCCTTCGGGGATCGATTCGAGTTCTACCGGTAGATCGGAGGCTTCCTGGTGAACAGTCTTCGGTTCGCTTAAAACGGGCTGTTCCGGGCGGGATTCATTCTGCTCGGATTCAAGCGGTTCCTGATCAAACTGTTCTTCCGGATCCAGGTCTTGCATCATTCAACCTCGTCAATCTGTTACGAGTTGCCCTTTCAGGAGCCTATCATCAGGGTCAAGAGTTTCGTGGCGCCCGAATCGACGCCCCAGAGAAAAAGGGCCATGATTATCAATACGATAATCACCACAACGGTCAAATTGCGGGCTTCCAGCCAGGTCGGCCAGGTCACCCTGCGCAATTCGCCCATGGTCTCGCGGAAGAAGCGTTGGATCGCATTCTCGCGTTTGCTTCTATCACCTTTTGCCACGTCGAACTCCTTCTTATCTGACGGTGACAACGCCACCTGACGAACTGCCCAAACAGGGAGGGCGGCATTGTATCTACAGGCCAGGCAGGAATTGAACCCACAACCGCTCGTTTTGGAGACGAGTGCTCTACCAATTGAGCTACTGGCCTACAATAACAGCCGGATAGTCGTTTGTCTGATTGTCTTTGTCTTATCGTCTTCAGGTGCCTTCCGACCATCAGACTTTCAGACCATCCGACTCAGTCCTACTTGGTCTCGCGATGCAACGTGTGCTTCTGGCAGCGCGGACAGTATTTGTTAAATTCCAACCGGTTGGGATCGTTGCGGCGATTCTTCTCGGTTACGTAATTGCGTTCCTTACAGTCGTTACATGCCAGGATGACTACCGGGCGGACATCTTTCTTTTTCGAAGCCATGCTACCCTTACCACTCTCTTATTCGATGATCTTGGTGATGACACCCGCGCCGACGGTGAGACCGCCTTCACGAATGGCGAACTTGGAGCCCTGCTCGAGCGCCACCGGTACGATCAGGGTGACGGTCAGGTCGACGTTGTCGCCTGGCAGAACCATTTCCACGCCGGCAGGCAACTCGACGTTGCCGGTGACATCCATGGTGCGGATGTAGAACTGCGGCCGGTAGCCGTTGAAGAAGGCGCTGTGGCGCCCGCCTTCCTCCTTCTTCAGCACGTACACCTTGGCTTCAAACTTGGTATGCGGGGTGATCGAACCCGGCTTGGCGACCACCTGGCCGCGCTCCACGTCGGTGCGCTCAATGCCGCGCAGCAGCAGGCCGAGGTTATCACCGGCCATGCCTTCGTCCATCATCTTGTGGAACATTTCCACGCCGGTCACGACCGAGTTGCGGGTCTCGCGCAAGCCGATGATCTCGACCGGCTCGCCGATCTTGATCACGCCGCGATCCACCCGGCCGGTCACGACCGTGCCACGACCCTTGATCGAGAAGACGTCTTCGATCGGCATCATGAAGGGCTTGTCCATCTCGCGCTTCGGCTCGGGAATGTATTCGTCGATGACGCGCAAGAGTTCCTTGATGCTGGCATATTCCGGTGCATTCGGGTCGGTGGAGGTGCTCTCGAGGGCCTTGAGGGCGCTGCCACGCACGATCGGGGTGGTGTCGCCCGGGAAGCCCTGCTTGGTCAGCAGTTCGCGCAGTTCCATCTCGACCAGTTCGAGCAGCTCGGGGTCATCCATCTGGTCGATCTTGTTCAGGTAGATCACGATGCT
>JBEKEB010000055.1:0-21473 GCA_050014055.1 Anaerolineales bacterium
GGCCCCAGGATTTTAGTAAAACGTTGGATGTTAAAGGGCCCAAATTATTCATGATCAAGGTGGACGACGCAAAGGATGCGCAGGGGTTGGAACAATTGTATCCGCGAGGTGTGCTGAGCACATTCCACTCAGCCACCAAAATTGAAGGCATGAATTTCATGATCTTTTTTGTACCATCGAACGAGTGATCGAGGTTTTGTATGACGAATGCTATCAACTCCAACCCGGAAAAGAAGCGTCTCTGGCTGTATGACGTCCTTTTGATCGTCGTCCTGCTGGTAGGCGCGTATTTCCGCTTTTCAGGGAGTGCCTGGGGGGATCTCCAATATCAGCATCCGGACGAATTATTCCTGACCTCGGTTACGTACAATATTTCACCGGTCCATAGCCTGGCAGAATACTTTGATACTGCCACATCAACCCTTAACCCAAATAACACCGGGGCGGGTTTCTTTGTATATGGAACGTTGCCGGTTTTCATTGTCCGAGGGCTGGCTGATCTGACCCACCAGTTGAGTAATCTTCAACTTTTTGGAAGGCAAATGTCGGCGTTGGTGGATCTGGCAACAGTGGCATTGTTATATTTTGTGGTTAAGCGGTTGTACGGCCCGAAGGTAGGCATCCTGGCTGCCATGTTCTCAGCGCTGGCAGTGATGCAAATCCAGCAGTCGCATTTTTACACTACGGATAACTTTGCTACTTTTTTCATGCTCCTGGCAGCCTATTTTGCGGTAGAGATAATGGTGGGAGAAAACCGCCCAGCCGGAGCTGCTGCCGATCAAACAATGTTGGAGAAGAGTTCGATCTCCACGCGCCTCGGCGCCTATTTTTCCCGCCTTTTTGCCGATCGGCTGTTCTGGTTTAGTGCTGCGTTTGGATTGGCGCTGGGAATGGCAGTGGCTTCCAAGCTGAATGCTTTTCCTCTTGCGATCCTTTTACCCGGTGCACTGGCTGTACGCTATTTCGGAGACAGGGATAAAAAAGGCGCGCCGGATGGTTCGGCCTCCCCGATTGCCCGCCGGTCTTTTGAAGGTTTTCTCGCCAAAATGTTCGTATTTATGGTGGTGGGCGCGCTGTTTTCCCTCCTGGCTTTCCGCGTTTTCCAGCCTTACGCTTTTTCCGGCCTGGGGCTTAATCCGAAATGGCTGTCAAATATCCAGGAACAGCAAGCCGACGCCAGCCCTAATGCCGGATTATTGTGGAATTTGCAATGGGCACGCCGTACCCATCTCTATTCTTTCGAAAACCTGACTGTCTGGGGTCTTGGCTTGCCGCTTGGTATCCTTGCCTGGGCAGGTTTCCTTTGGATGGGCTGGCGTATGCTGAAAGGGGAGTGGCGCAAGCATATCGTGCTCTGGAGCTGGACGGCCATCTATTTCGTCTGGCAATCGCTCCAGTACAACCCGAACATGCGTTACCAGTTGCCCATCTACCCGCTTCTGGTGATGATAGCAGCCTGGGCGGTTTTCGACTGGGCACGCCCGCGGCTTGCAGGGTTGAAGAAACTCAACTGGCGATTAATCCTGGCTGGTACCGTGGGAGGAATCGTGCTGGTGTTGACCTTCGCGTGGGCATATGCCTTCAGCCGTATCTACCTCCGGCCTGAACCGCGTGTGGCGGCATCCGAGTGGATTTATCAGAATGTACCAGGTCCGATTGACTTGCAGATCAAGACTCCGGCTGGGACTACGTACCAGCAACCCGTGCCTTTCCAGGCTGGAAGTGTTGTCCAATCTACTGTTCCTTATCAGATGGCTTTCACTGCACAGGCTGACGGGGCATTGGATCAGATCCTATTGCCGCATGTGACTAACCACATCCTGCGTGTTTCCTTCCTGCAAAATCCATCAGCTCCACAATCACTGGCATCCGGGTTTATGCTGGTTACCCCTACTCTTGGCGGTGGAGTCGACCCGGCCTCACAAAGATTGATTTTCGACCAGTTGCCCACACTTTCATCCCAGGTGAGTTATCTGATCAAGGTGGAAGTGCTTGATCCTGGATTTCAACTGGATTTGTGTGGCCCGCTGCAATTATCCATTGCAGCCAACGATAGTCCGGTCAGCCAGAGCATTGCTCCTTCATCACAGTGCATTGCGAGCGACAACCAGCCCTACCAGACCCAGTTTACCCCGCAAGCCGATGGTCCACTGACTCAAATGACTTTCAGCCGGGTGGTGGATGTCAGCCCATCCGGACAGCAGACCTTGCACATGCTGGTTTCCGCCGGACAGGATTTTACTCCCGACCAGGTTCTTGGCACTGCGTCGGTTACAACGGATTTTGTTCCCAATTACGCTGACCCGCGCGGCAATCCTGTTAACTTGGTTCTTGATCATCCCGCCACTCTTAAGCATGGGGTAACCTATTATCTGCGCTTTGATACAAACGGCATGGGATTGACTTTCATTGGCTCAGCCATCTCCAATGAGACAGATATTGACTGGAATTTACCTTTCCGCCTGGACGGGTATGACGGTTTCAACGGAATCTATCGAGGTGACCTCAACCTGCAAGTTTACTGGAATGACGATGCCAATAAACTGGCGCGCTATGAGAGTTACCTGGGCCAGACTGATTATATTTTTATACCCACTGCCCACCAATATATGCAGACCACCCGCATCCCTGAGCGCTACCCGCTCACGAGCGCCTATTACCGCCAATTGCTCGGCTGCCCGGCCGATAAGGATATCATCTGGTGTTACCGGGTGGCTGAACCTGGGATGTTTAAAGGCAGCCTTGGGTTTGATCTGGTGGCTACCTTCGAAGATTATCCGACCATCGGCCCGCTGGTTATTAACGACCAGAATTCCGAAGAGTCCTTCACGTTTTATGACCACCCCAAGGTGCTGATCTTCCGGAAAGATCCCAATTACAATCCGGCCCATGTAAGCGCCGTGTTGGGAGCGGTGGATCTGAGCAATGTTGTCCAGTTGACGCCCGGCCAGGCCGACCATTATAAGAGCCTGATGCTTCCTGCCGCCCAGTTGGCAACCCAGCAGGCCGGCGGCACCTGGTCGGACCTGTTCAACCGGCTGGCCATTTATAACCGCTATCCCGGATTGGGGGTCGTATTCTGGTACCTGGTCATCTTTTTGCTCGGATTGTTTACGTATCCATTGGTGCGGGCAGCCTTGCCTGGCCTGGCTGATCATGGCTACCCGTTGGCGCGCGTTGTAGGCCTGCTGCTTTGGGCATGGTTGGCCTGGATGGCCGGTTCGGTCGGACTCACCTACAGCAGGCTGGCCATTGCAATATCTTTAGGGTTGATTCTACTGTTGGGCTTGTGGCAGGCTTGGCGTCAACGCGCGGAACTGAAACAGGAATTGAAGGAACGCTGGAAATACTATCTGATGGTGGAAGGTGTCTTCCTGTCCTTCTTCCTGCTTGATCTGCTCATCCGTCTCGGAAATTCAGACCTCTGGCATCCTTCCAAGGGCGGCGAGCGCCCGATGGACTTCGCCTACTTTAATGCCATTCTTAAGAGCACCAGCTTCCCGCCTTACGACCCGTGGTTCGCGGGTGGCTATATTAACTATTATTACTACGGCTACGTGATTGTCGGGACGCCCGTTAAATTGCTTGGCATTGTCCCGTCCATCGCTTACAACTTCATCCTGCCCACCTTGTTTGCCTGCGTGGCATCTGCGGCTTTCTCGGTGGGCTGGAATTTCCTGCATGGCATTCGTGAGATCCGGGCCGAACAACATGAAAAAGCCGGGCCATCCGAAACTATTCCCGAGCCGCGTCCATCCCTCTTTGATGCCCGTTTCATCGCTGGAATTTCCGCCTCCTCTGCCATGGTTCTGCTTGGCAACCTGGGTGTCGTTCGCATGCTGTATCAGGGTTTCCAGCAGGTTGCCGCACCTGGCGGTTTGATCGAGAACGCCAACCTATTTCAGCGCATCATCTGGGCCATCGAAGGTTTCTTTATGGTGCTGGTGGCAAAGATGCACCTGCCTTATGGATTTGGCGATTGGTATTGGAATTCCAGCCGGGTCCTGCCGGATTCTTCAGGCAGCCCCATTACAGCATTCCCGCTTTTCACATTTATTTACTCTGACCTGCATGCTCACATGATTGCTCTCATGATAACCATACTGGCAGTCGCCTGGGCGCTTTCCGTGCTGCTCGCCAGAGGCAGGTGGAAGAATCACCTTGATACAGCCGCCGGTCTTCTTCTTGGCGGCCTTATCATTGGCGCGCTCAAGCCCACCAATACCTGGGACTTTTACACCTACCTGATCCTGGGCGCGGTGGTCCTGGCGTATGCCGTATGGCGCTATGCGGAGATTTCCCATATCTCATTTTATGCCCCGGACTGGGGGAAACGTCTGTTCTTGACCGGCGCAGCGCTTGCGGTTTTGATTGGCTCCTCGCTCCTTTTTTATCAACCCTTTACACATTGGTTCCTGCTTGACCCAACCTACACAAAAGTATCTCTCTGGACGGGCGGGCGTTCTGATATAACTTCCTACCTGACCCATTGGGGTGTGTTCTTGTTCTTCATTGTCTCCTGGATGGTCTGGGAGACGCGCCAGTGGTTGGCCGGGACACCTGTCTCTGCGTTGCGTAAACTTCGTCCCTATCGTGACCTTATCCTTGCCGGGCTGGCGGTCTTTATCCTGATATTAGTGGCCCAGCAGGGCTGGGTGATGAGTTCCAGCCAGGACACTCCCTGGAAGGGTATTACCATCCTCTGGTTGGCAATGCCTCTGGCGGCCTGGGCGGCAGTGCTTCTGTTCCGGCCTGGCCAGCCGGATGCCAAGCGTCTGGTCCTGTTCATGGTGGGGACGGGCCTGCTGTTGACGATGGTGGTCGAAATTATCGTCATGGGTGGTGATATAGGGCGCATGAACACTGTTTTCAAGCTCTATTACCAGGCCTGGGTATTATTGGGACTCAGTGCTGCGGCTGGTTTCGGCTTCCTCCTGACGGAGTTTCGCAAATGGACGCACGGTTGGAGGGTTGCCTGGCAGGCGGCTGCTGTTGCCTTGACAGCCGGAGCGGCGTTATTCCTTTTGATGGGCGGCATGGGTAAGATCCAGGACCGCATGGCCCCGAATGCGCCGCATACCCTCGACAGCATGACCTACATGGACTATGCCACTTATAACGAGGGTACAGACCTCGACTTAAGTGCGGATTACCGCGCCATCCTCTGGATGCAGGATAACGTCCAAGGTTCGCCGGTTATTGCAGAAGCCCCCTCGGCCGGTATCCAGTATACGTGGCTGAACCGTTTCTCCATCTACACCGGCCTGCCTGATGTGGTCGGTTGGGAATGGCACCAGGAACAGCAGCGCCTGATGTTTACCACTACCGTCAGGGCGCGTGGAGTGGAAGAGGATGCTTTCTACGTTACTACTGACATTCAGGCGACCCTGAATTTCCTTCACAAATACAACGTTCGGTACATCATCGTTGGCCAGTTGGAGCGTGCCAAATACATGCCGGGCGGGTTCTCCAATCTTGTCCCGGCTGGCGGCGTGGATGGCCTGGCGAAATTTGAGACGTATAATGGAAAATACTGGCATTCCGTTTACCGGGATGGCAGTACGGTGATTTACGAGGTGAACCAGTGAGTGAATTCATCTCCATGTTACCTCACGGGAGGCGTGGTCTGCCGCCCAAGGTGGTGGAAAGTATTCCGCTGACTCGTTGGCAGGCGATGGCTTCATTCATTGCTCCAAAGTAGACCAGATTGTGCGCGTAGCCAATGATTTCTATTCAGGTCAACATGGTTTGGTGCTTCTGGTGATCGACCCCGGGTGTCTGACCTCGGAATTGCGCTGGGATGCCGGAACGGACCTCGCGACCGAACTTTTTCCGCACATTTATGGCCCGATCAATTTGGAGGCTGTTGTGGAGGTTGTTGACTTCGAACCTGCTGCAGACGGGAAATTCCATTTACCCCGGTCTTTGGAATTCGCCGGACGCTGACAGTTGATGGCCTGAAATGCTCCAATTCTTCCTCTGGTACCTTCTCATCACTTTGGTCGGCTGGCTGGCCTTCCCATTAGCCCATCGTCTCTTCCCGGCATTGCCGGAGCGCGGCTTCAGCCTGGCGCGCCCGCTTGGATTATTGTTATGGGGCTACGTTTTTTGGATGATGGCCTCCCTGGGCCTCATCCAGAATGACGGCAGCGGGTTGTTGCTGGCGCTGGTCGTAGTGGCGGTGGTTTCCGCGGCCACTTTGTTAAAGAAAGAGACACGCCAGGCGTTGCGGGAGTGGCTCAGATCCAACGTTCGGATGATTGTTGTTGTCGAGATCCTGTTCTTCCTGGCTTTTGCAGCTTGGGCCTTTGTGCGCGCCTCCAATCCGGACATCGAAGTATCGGGTGGGGAGAAGACCATGGAATTGGCCTTTATTAACGCTATTATGCGTTCGCCTACCTTCCCTCCGCACGACCCCTGGCTTTCTGGCTATGCCATATCCTATTATTACTTCGGTTATGTTCTGACGGCCATGCTGGCTGAAGCCACCAGCACGCTGGGCAGTGTCGCGCATAACTTGATGAGTGCATTGATTTTTGCCCTTAGTTTCCTTGGGGCATATGGAATTATCTATAACCTGCTGGCGGTATGGCGTAATCGCCAGTATACGGTCGCTCCAAAAGTGCCGGCGCAGATGGACGAAGTGCGGCCATCTTTGCGCTTACCCCTGCTGGGACCGCTGTTCCTGTTATTTGTCTCCAATTGGGAAGGTTTCCTGGAGGTCCTGGACAGCCGCGGGCTTTTCTGGAAATTGGGCAATAATCCTACTTCCGCATTCTGGTCCTGGTTGGACATCAAAGGCTTGGTCGATCCACCTGTCCTGCCGCTCTCCTGGATTCCGCACCGTGCTTTTAACTGGTGGTGGCAGGCCTCTCGTGTCATCCAGGATTACGACCTGGCCCATAACTTTCGCGAAATCATTGACGAGTTTCCGGCTTTCTCCTACCTGCTGGGCGATCTGCATCCTCATGTCCTGGCAATGCCGTTTGACCTCCTGGTGGTTTCCGTGGCGCTTAACCTGTTCCTGGGCGGCTGGAAAGGCCAGACGAATCTGTACTTTTACCGGCTTTCCATTGAACCAGCCGGTTTACTCTTTGGAGGTTTTCTTCTGGGTGGTCTGGCCTTCTTGAATACCTGGGATATCCTTGTGGGGTTTGCATTATTGGGAGGCGTGTACATTTTGTCTCAGGCGCTGGAAAGGGGCTGGGCCTGGGACCGTCTCGCAGACCTCTTTGCCCTCATTGTACCAATAGGGCTGCTGGCGATTATTCTATACCTTCCGTTCTATGTTGGTTTCCAGTCCCAGGCCGGCGGAATCCTGCCCAACCTCGACAGCCCGACCCGTGGCGCGCAATTATGGGTCATGTTTGGGCCAATATTCCTGCCATTGCTGGCCTACCTGATTTATCTGTGGCGTGCAGAAAAACGCCCGCGCGACTGGAAATGGGGCTTCGGTTTAGCCGTTGGCCTGGCGGTTTTCCTGTGGCTTTTCTCCTGGGCCTTGGCCTTTCTGGCCCTGAAGTTGCAACCCGCTGTGGTCTCGGGATTTCTTGCTTCGGAATGTTCGGGCAGTGTTGCACTTTGTTTCACCCTCACTTCCCTGCGCCGCCTTGCTTATATTGGTGGCTTGCTGACTTTACTAGGGCTGCTTGGCGTGGCGCTGGCGTTGCTGGTCAAGACCGGGGACCGGAAATCGCATACGGATGAGCCACGGGAATCGCTGGTTGGCCATCCAATGGTTTTTGTTTTAATGCTCATCACCCTTGGCGCTTTGCTTGTCATCGCGCCCGAATTTGTCTTCCTGCGTGATTTATTTGTTAATCGCATGAATACCATTTTCAAGTTTTATTATCAGGCCTGGTTGATGTGGAGTCTGGTGGCGGCTTTTAGCGTGGCGGTACTCTGGCAGAAACTGCGCGCTGGTTGGGGTTGGGTTTTCAGGATCAGCCTGCTGATTGTCCTTATCATGGCGTTGGCTTATCCGGTTTTTGGCCTGCCTGCCAAGACGGACGGTTTCCAGTTGCCTGCTTTTACTCAGAATTTGAAAACGGCGCAGGCGGCCGGGGATCCGGCTGCCTTGCAGACCGCTGCGCGCGTCTGGACGTTAGATGGCTCGCAGCTTTTCCAGGATCAATACCCTGATGATGCCGCCGCAGCTCGCTGGCTTTTGAATGCGCCGGAAGGCGTGATTGCTGAAGCCTTTAATAAAACCTCTTCTTATACCGATTATGCCCGCATGTCGGTCTATTCTGGCGATCCAACCGTATTGGGCTGGTGGTACCATGAATGGCAATGGCGCGGCAATCTAGATGAATTAGTGTCTCCAATTACAGACTTGACTTGCAAGGCGCCGGATTCCTTCGATTCCCGCCGGATGCGTTCTGACGATATCAGCTGCCTGTACCAAACGAATAGTTGGGATGTGGCCTCGGAAGTCATTACCCAGTACAATATCCGTTACGTGGTTATCGGGACATTGGAACGCCGTGATTATCATATCAACGAAACTCTATTCCAGCAGCATCTCAAGCAGGTCTTCCAGCAGGGACAGGTAGTGATTTACGAAGTCCCGTAGGGGCGAAGCCCCGTGGTGATTAAATCCGCAGGTACCACATAAGTCGTACCTTCCAAGTTTCAAGAAGCAGTAAAATATACCCCTATGAGAAAATTCGAACCCACACTTGAACATGCCTTCTACGCCCTGGCGCTCGCCATTGCTGTCGGCCTTCGTTTCGTACAGCTTGGAGCGTTGCCGCTCTCGGATTATGAGGCAGACTGGGCTCTCCAGGCCCTGCGGGTTATCCAGGGTCTCAAACCAGCAATTGGTCCCAACCCTGCTTATGTCCACCTGACCGCCATTGTGTTCTATATTTTCGGCCCGACGAACTTCCTGGCTCGTTTCTGGCCGGCGCTGGCTGGTTGCACTCTTGTGCTGGCTGCCTGGCCCTTGAGGGTACGGATTGGACGCATCCCTGCGCTGATCCTGGCGTTTGGGCTGGCAATTGACCCCGGCCTGGTCGCGATGTCGCACCTGGCTGGCGGACCGATGCTGGCGATTACCTGTCTTGTTCTCACCGCGCTGTTGTGGATGTCCGGTCGCCGTGCCGCCTCAGGTTTCTTTGCCGGATTGGCGCTTCTTTCCGGCCCCTCAGTCTGGCTCGGGCTGGTCGGGCTGGGGCTGGCCTGGGCATTCGGTTCGGGTCTTGGAAAAAAAGCTCCCTCGCCGGCCGGGGATAAAACCGTACTGGTGGAAACAGGTTCGAGCCCCGCACGCTTTCGCCCACAGGAATTGTGGCTGGCGGTTTACTGGGTGATCGGGACTATCATTATTGCAGGTAGTCTGTTCTTCCTTTCTCCCAAAGGATTGCCGGCATTTGTTGCATCGCTTGGAACTTTTCTGCAAGGCTGGTACACCCTCTCGGATGTCCAACTATGGCGGCCGTTGCTTGCGCTTCCGGCTTACGAAATCCTGCCGCTGATATTTGGCCTTATTTGTGCAGTACGCGGTATTTTAAAACGGGATACGATTATTCTTCGTCTTTCGATTTGGGCACTGGTGGCGCTTCTGCTGGCCTTGATTTATCCCGGCAAACAGACCGGCGACCTGGTTTGGGCGCTCCTGCCCCTCTGGGCTCTTGCGGCGCTTGAATTGGGTCGTCATTTCGACTTTGCAGGGAACAATCTTTGGGAAGTGGCCGGCACAATGACGGTCCTGGTGGCCTTTCTGGTTTTTGGCTGGCTCAATCTTGTCAGTGTCACCAATATGGATTTGGGCAGTGACATGGCGCACACACGTCTGTGGTTGTTGGCTGCCGTGATCCTCCTGATTGTTCTGAGCATGTTACTGATAGGTACCGGTTGGTCTGCCTCTGTGGCACGACTGGGCGGAGTATGGGGTGGCGTGATCGTATTGACGCTTTTCACAATTGCCATGACGACCGGTGCCGCCGGTCTGCGCCAGCCGTTGACCGTTGAACTCTGGCAACCCGAGCCGCGTACCGGCAGGGTGGATGTATTGCTTAATGTTGCCACCCAGATTTCGGATTTGAACCGTGGCGACACAGCCCAGCTGCCGCTGACCATCCTCAACGAAGACTCTCCAGCATTACATTGGTTGTTCCGCTACTGGCAGGTGCAGGATGTCAACCTGCTGGCTCCGGACTCCACCCCTGCATTAATTATTACCCCATCCGGAAATCTGAGTCTTTCAGTGAAATATCGCGGGGAACCACTGGTTTTGCATGAAACAGGTGCTTGGGATAAAGCCTCCTCAGCGGATTTACTGAAATGGTTCATATATCGCCAGTTGCCGCTGCAGCAGGATAGCGTCATCCTATGGGTGCGTAGCGATCTGATGATTGACAGCCAGAATACTGCGCCTGCTCCCTGATTCCCTCCTTGCCCATTCTTATGCCCGTACCCTTTATCATTGCCATTGACGGCCCGGCAGCTTCGGGCAAATCCACCCTGGGGCGGCGGTTGGCTGATTCTCTGGGGTATCTCTTTTTTGACACCGGCGTCATGTACCGTGCCGTCACATGGGTCACGCTCCAGCATGGTGTCGAAGTGAAGGATGAAGCAGCCGTGACACATCTGGCCGAAACGATCCAGATCGATGTGCTGCCGCCCTCGCATGAGGATGGCCGAGCCTGCGATGTGGTCGCCGAGGGTGTCGACATTACTTGGGAAACGCGCACTCCTGAGGTGGAAGCCAATGTTTCCCCGGTCTCAACCTACCGGGGGGTGCGGCAGGCGCTGGCCTCCCAACAACGCCGCATCGGCTTGCGCGGACGGGTTGTCATGGTGGGACGCGACATTGGCACGGTGGTCCTGCCGGAAGCCGACCTGAAGATTTACTTGGACGCCTCGGCCGAGGAACGCGCCCGCCGGAGATATAAAGAGATTATAACCCGTGGAGTAAAAGCGGATTATGAACAGGTCCTGGCCGGGGTGCGTATGCGTGACGAGATCGACTCGACCCGTGCCTTCTCGCCCTTGCGGGCTGCCGGGGATGCCATTATCCTTGATTCTGACAAGCTGAACGCAGATGAAGTTTTTGCAAAAGTGGAGGTCTTATGCCGGTAGCACAATATCATCTGGCTTGGTGGCGGCGCTGGTTGGCCCGTCCCTTCATACGGGTTGTACTCCGTCTGCTTTTTCACATCCTCGCGCCGGTAAAGATTACTGGCAAGAAAAATGTGCCATTGCGCAAGCCTTACATCGCGGCCATCAATCATGTCTCGTTGTTCGAAGCGCCCTTTGTGGGTGTGTTCTGGCCGGAGCAACTGGAGGCGCTGGGGGCTTCGGATGTTTGGGATCGGCCCGGGCAGAACATTCTTGCCCGCATGTGGGGCGGTATCCCGGTCCATCGTGGCGATTATGATCGCGCCGCCGTTGAGGGTGTCGTCGCCGCCTTGCGCAGCGGCTCCCCGCTTTTGATCGCGCCCGAGGGAGAACGCTCGCATAAGCCGGGCATGCAGCCGGCCAAACCGGGCATCGCATTTATTGCCGAGCAAACCGGTCTGCCGGTTGTTCCAGTCGCCATTATCGGTACAACCGATGATTTTTTTCAGAAAGCTTCCAAAGGCAAACGCCCGCAGTTGGAGATGCACATTGGCAAACCTTTCTCCCTGCCGCCGGTCGAAGGCAAGGGTGCGGAACGACGCGAGTCCCGCCAGCGCAATGCTGATCTGGTGATGCGTCACATTGCCGGTTTACTGCCCGAGAACTACCGCGGCGTCTATGCGCAGAATCCCATTTTCCCCGATTCCGAAACCGGGCAGTGAAATCTGCTAACCCGACCAGATATTCCCGCCTTCGACCATCCAACCCGGCTTGCTGGAGAAACCATTCGGTAACTCCTTGTATTAACGCAGGTAGTCGTGCCCTGACTAAGTGTGTCACTTATCCCGTCGAAAAACCTCCCTGGGGGAAAAGAAAGATGGGAGAACATGTTTTTCCCGACATGTACTTTTGTTCTCCTTCATGGTTGGCTTCTTTCATTCTGGCCTACCGGGTTAGGGGCTTTTTTTGTAATCAATTTGTCATGGACAGGATAACGGGAAATTTTCCGGAAGCAGTATAATAATTCTACCGGACACCATGAATCCTATCTTGACATTCCTGTCCAATCACCCCTATCTTGTCACGCCCATTCCCAGCCTGGGCTGGGTGGGGTGGTTGGTTCTTTTGGGATTGATTGTGGCGGTTATCGCGTTGGTTTCTTTTAGCCGGCTTCTCCGGACCGCCGAGGTTGCAAGGCAACGCCTGGGAGCCATTCTTGCCTCGACGCCTGATCCGGTTCTGGTTACGGACAAGGAAAAACGGCTCATCCTTGCCAACCCCGCTGCAAAACAAGCCCTTGGGGGAGAACCAGGTTCGTCGGAAGGGTTGCTTACCGATCATGTCATCGGACAGCAGGAGTTGCGTGACCTTTTACAGGAACCGGACAGCGGCAATAGATCCGCCGAGCTGGTTATGCCGGATGGCAAGGTTTATTTTGCCACCGCCTCTTCAATTATTGCTGGCGGCCGTCCGGTGGGACGCGTCTGCGTGCTGCGGGATGTGACCCATTTCAAAGAGCTGGACGCGCTTAAATCGGATTTCGTATCCTCGGTCAGCCACGATTTGCGTTCCCCGTTGACCCTGATACGAGGCTACGCCACTATGCTTGAAATGGTGGGCGGACTTAATGAACAGCAACTGGGTTATGTTGGGAAAATAGTTGTTGGCGTGGAAAGTATGTCCCACATGGTCACCAACCTGCTGGACCTGGGCCGGATCGATGCCGGGGTGGGTTTGCAGGTGGAACAAACCGTAGTAATGGACATCGTTAAGGCGGTCATGGTACCTCTCCAGATGATCGCCGACCAGAAGAATATCGAACTGGCGCTGTCCGCTGAGTCCGGTCTGCCGGAAGCGATCAACGCCGACCGTGCCTTGCTTCAGCAGGCGGTTTATAACCTGGTGGAGAATGCCCTAAAGTACACCTCCGAGCATGGTTCGGTCACCTTGCGGATTAAAACCGTCTCGCAGGGTCTCCAGTTCGAAGTGCAGGATACCGGCATCGGTATTGCGCCGGCGGATTTGCCGCGCCTCTTTGAGAAGTACTTCCGAGGCAGCCAGCGTGAAGCGCGCGCCCAGCGCGGCTCCGGGCTGGGTTTGGCTATTGTCCGCTCGATCGCCGAACTGCATGGAGGCAAGGTCTGGGTGGAGAGTGTACTAGGGCAGGGCAGTACGTTTTACATGCTCATTCCTTCTAGTCCCTTGGATACTTCTAAGACTAAACCAAAGTAGTTTGACCGAATCCCCCCGCATAGGTTATAATTGCCACCCGTCCCTATCCTGTGAGCAGAAGGGACTACCGAAAACCCCGGCGGTGAATCCGCTGTTTGGAGTTTTAATAATTATTTTCGAGGTTAGTTAATGGCAACAAAACGTCCATATCAACCCAAAATCCGCCGGCGCGTGCGTGTGCACGGCTTTCGCCAGCGCATGTCCACTGCCGATGGTCGCATCGTGCTTAAGCGTCGGCGTCTGAAAGGTCGCCTCCGCCTGACCGTCCGCAGCAATAATCATGTAAAGCACGTCCGCTGGTAGGAGTTTGGCAGCGCGGCGGAATAATGTGTGCGCGGGATAATGCGGGCTGCAGGTGAAACGCTGCTTTCGCCTGACCAGGTCAACCGATTTTAAGCGGGTGTGGCGTTCCGGCAAATCGTATGCCCACCCGCTTGTTGTATTGTATGTTATGAAATCGGACCAGTTGGGATTACGTGTGGGGGTCAGCGCTGGTCTGGCGGTCGGGAATGCAGTCAAACGCAATCGGGCCAAACGCCTGCTGCGGGCTGCGATGAACGGGTTCCTGGAACAAACTGCCTGTGGGTCCGACTTGCTCCTGATCGCTCGTTCTCCTTTGCCCACTGCAGACCTCCTGCAAACCCGCGCAGCCTTAACCAATTTGCTTAAGCGAGCTGGTCTCCTTACTCAAACCCATGACGCTAGAACATCTGCCCAGTGATTATTCCAATGAGCCACGCCTGCGTGAACTGCCCCGCACCGTCTGGAATTGGCCGCGCCTGGCGCTTCTGGGACTCATCCGCTTGTACCAGATGACTTTTTCAAAGGCCTTGCCTGCCGATTCCTGCCGCTTCTACCCATCCTGTTCCCATTATGGGTACCAGGCGGTCTATAAGTTCGGCGTAATAAAAGGTGGGATCAAGGCGATCTGGCGGGTGTTGCGCTGTAATCCGTTTAATCCCGGTGGTTACGACCCCGTTGTATAGGAGAATACCTGCTCCATGAAGAAAAAATACCTTGGTTTGATCGGCCTCTTGCTGCCCCTGGCCGTGGTCCTGAGCGGTTGTGCAGCCGGCCTGACTGCCTCATCCTGGTCTGCCTTGACTGCAGATGCAAAGAATGCCTATCTCGCCGGAGGACCATACGTCTACGCGGTAAACCTGCAGACCGGTACGCAAGTCTGGCGTTTTCCCAGTTCTTCTTCTGCTTCCAACCCCTTTTATGCCACCCCCGTGTTGACTCCTGACGGACAGTTGATTGTTGGCGGTTTCGACAAGAAACTCTACAGCATTAATCTGCAGACAGGCCAGTCCACTTGGCAGTTCACAGGTGCCCATGACCGCTGGTACGGTGGCGTATTGGCGGCCAATAATATGATCTATGCTCCCAATGCCGATTACAATCTATATGCACTGGACCTGAAAGGGCAGCTCCAATGGACCTTTGAGGCCGACCAGTCCATTTGGGGCGCACCTGTTTCGGATGGAACCAATATCTATTTTGGCACCCTGGGGCGGAAAGTCTACGCCGTCGATGCCAAAACCGGCAAACAGGTCTGGATGCAGGTTTTGGACGGGGCCGTGCTGGGTTCCCCGGTGCTGGGGAGCGCCAATGATCTTTTCATAGGAACATATGGCGGCACCCTCTATGCCCTCAGCACTGCGAACGGCAAAACAGACTGGTCCAAACCGGCTTCATCTTGGATCTGGGCAGGCCCGGTTTCGGATGGAACCAATTTGTATGTTGGTGATGCCAATGGCAAACTCATCGCTTACCCGATCTCCGGCGGCACCAAGCTCTGGGAACAGGATTTGAATGGAGCCATCGTTGGCTCTCCATGTATCTGTGATGGAAAGATAGTTGTTGGAACCGAAGCCGGGACGGTCTATTTTATTGACCCGGCGGGAAAGATCCTCCAGACCATTGCGCTCTCCACGACCATGAAAGTGTACGCTACTCCTGCGGCTGCCGGGACCCTCGCCCTGGTTGCGCCCACCAGTACTGCCAGTACCGACCCGGTCCTTGTGGCCCTCGATTCTGCCGGAGCGACCAAATGGTCGTTCATACCTCCCAAATAGGATGTGATGTATGTGGGAAACAATCATAGTTACCCCTTTTACAAATGCCTTGCTTTTTATTTATAAGCTGATTGGTGGAAACTTCGGGGTTGCCATAATCCTGTTCACCATCCTTATCCGTTTGATTACGCATCCTTTGATGGCCTCCCAGATCAAGAGTTCCACCAAGATGCAGGAAATGCAGAATTCCAAGGAATGGCAGGATATCCAGAAAAAGTATAAGGATGACAAGGAAAAACTGGCCCAGGAGCAGATGAAATACTACAAGGAGATAGGCTACAACCCCATGTCCTCCTGTCTGCCGTCCTTGATCCAGATTCCTATCATATTCGGACTGTACCAGAGCATCATGCGTGCCCTTGCAGCTTCACCTCTACAGTTGCTGATCCTGACCCGTACGGTTTATTCTTTCTTCCATGTGGGTGATTTGGTCCCGCTGAACAGCCGTTTTCTTTGGATGAATCTGGGCCAGCCGGAACGTATCTATATGTTTGGTTATGGCATCCCGGTACTGGCTCTTATCGTGGCATTCACCACGTATGTTCAGTCTAAAGTGACCATGCCGGCCTCCACCAACCCGGGCGACCAGGGCGCCATGATGGGCAAGATGATGGCCATCTACATGCCTCTTCTGCTCGGGTACTTTGCCCTGACCTTTGCTTCCGGCCTTTCTGTTTACTTTATTGCTGGTAACCTGGTCGGTATTGCGCAGTACGCCCTTCTGGGAAAGGTTAACTGGCGTGCTTTGCTGCCAGGTTACAAACCCGTTCCGGCGCTGGCAACGAGGAAAAAATGAACGAACATACCATCCTTGAAAAGATTGCCCCAAATGTCGATGACGCCATTGCCCAGGGTTTGGCCGAACTTGGGTTGGACAAGTCTGCAGTGGATGTGGAAGTGTTGGATGAAGGCAGCCGGGGTTTGCTGGGCATTGGCGGGCGGCAGGCGCGCGTCCGGTTGACCGTCAGGGAGCCCCAAACCGAACCCGCGGCTGCTGTGCAGCCGGAAAAATCGGAAAAACTCTACAAACCGAAAACCCTCCCGGTCACTCCTCAACCCAAGTCGATTGAAGGCGCCGAAGCCATTGAAGCCGATTTCAGCGTCTTGGATGACAATCTCCTATTCGTCTCACGCCAGACCGTTGCCGAATTATTGGAGAAGATGAAAATTCCGGCCCGCATCGAAGTCCGCTATGGCGATCCGGACGAAGAAGGCTTGCGCCCCGTGCTGGTGGATATTCACGGCGACGATCTGGGCGTCCTGATTGGCCGTCGGGCCGAAATCCTGAATGCCATGCAATACATCGTCAACCTCATTGTCAGCAAGCAGGTCGAGCACTGGGTGCAGGTGGTTGTAGACGTGGAAGGCTACCGGGCCCGCCGTGAACGCCAATTGCGCCAGATGGCCAACCGCATGGCCGACCAGGCCATCAAAACCGGTCGCCGCCAGGTGCTCGAACCCATGCCCGCCTCCGAGCGCCGCGTCGTTCACCTCGAACTGCGCGACCATCCCAAAGTTGCCACCCAGTCCATCGGCGAAGAACCCGCCCGCAAGGTCACCATCGTTCCGAAATAGGTCATGCTGGCTGCGACCAACCGGTCGCTAGATTCAAAAAATTCGACTTCAATTTCCTCTTGGTATTAATATTTTAGGACTGCCCCATGATATCGGCAGTCCTATTTGTTCCCGGTTGTTTTCAACCAATGACCGCGCAAATCCCCAAAAACCGGCTTTTCTGCCATCCGCTTACCTGCCCGGTCAGGTATAATTTACCCATGCAAAATGGCGTCACCCTCACCCCGGTGGACTATCTGGTCATTGGCCACATCGCCTGTGATCTTACGCCCTCTGGCCCGCGATTGGGTGGCACCGCCGCATATGTCGCCCTGACTGCGCGTGCCCTCGGACTGCGCGTGGGAGTCGTCACTGCCCGTGGGCAGGAAGTACCCCTGGATGTGTTGGATGGCATTCAGGTCATTAATTTGGCGGCGGAATACAGCACCACTTTTGAAAACATCTATCTGCCCGAAGGCCGCCGGCAGTTTATCCATCATCTCGCCCGGGACCTCCGCTATGAAGATATCCCTTCCATCTGGCAGGATGCGCCGATCGTGCATATTGGGCCGATTGCCGGGGAGGCTAAATCCCTGGTGGATGGGAAATTCTCAACCTCGATGCTTGGTATGACCCCGCAGGGCTGGCTGCGCGCCTGGGATGGCGATGGCCGAATCCATGCCGGTGTCTGGCCCGAAGCCTTGCCTGCCCTGGCAAAAGCGGACGCCGCCGTGTTTAGTCTCGAAGATGTGGCAGGAGATGAAGAGCAGATCGAAGCAATGGCAAATGCCTGCCCTGTCCTGGCCGTGACGGAGGGCGCCGACGGGGCGCGCCTCTATTGGAATGGCGATTTACGGCGGTTCCGCGCCTTGAAGATAAAGGAAGTGGATCCCACCGGCGCCGGTGATATTTTTGCAACGGCCTTTTTCTGGCGATTTTCGGTCACGCAGGATCCCTGGACTGCCGCGCAGTTCGCCACGCATCTGGCGTCTTATTCGGTGGCGCGCCGCGGGCTGGATGGCATTCCCCGCATGGATGAAATTCAATCCTGCCTGGTGGAGGTATTGTAGTGGGCCGCGTCCATTCACTCGTCAACCAGAAGGGCGGGGTGGGCAAGACCACCACTGCCATCAATCTTGGAGCCTACCTGGCTAAATTTGGACAGCGTGTCTTGATAGTGGATGCCGATCCGCAGGCCAATGCCACCTCCTCGCTTGGAATCGATAAACATACCGTCAAGGGCGGCACGTATGAAGCGCTGTTGGGTGGCACCCCCGCAAATGCCCTGTTGCTTCAAAACCCGCGTCTCAAGCTGGCCTTGCTGCCCTCTTCGCCTTCCCTGGCCGGGGCGGAAGTGGAACTGGTCAATGAACTGGGACGGGAATCCAAGCTCAAGCAGGCCCTGGCGCCTTTGGTGGACCGCTATGACTATATCCTGATCGACTGCCCGCCCTCCCTCGGCTTGCTGACGATCAATGGGTTGATGGCCGCCCGGGATGGCGTTTTGATCCCAGTGCAGTGTGAATACCTGGCGCTGGAGGGGCTGGGCGAATTAACTCACACCATCCAGCGTGTTCGTGTGGCTCTTTTCCCTGGGCTGAAAGTGCGCGGAGTTATACTGACCATGTTCGATGGCCGGACGCATCTTTCCGGGGACGTGGTAGCCGAAGTCCGTAAGTACTTCCAGGAGCAGGTCTTCGAGGCTGTTGTTCCACGCAGTGTGCGTCTGGCGGAGGCTCCCTCCTATGGGCTGCCGGTCTCGGACTATGCCCCAGGATCGAATGCTGCCAGGTCATACGAGGCGCTCGCGCGCGAATTACTGAAAAGTGATGGCATTGCATTTACAGAAAGTGTAGAATAGATTAGATTAAGTATCTAACCGGAAATTTATGGAAGAACCGCATGGTGAGTGCTTGTTCTCAACATGTAAAAACCTCCTGATTTTCGGATAGGTTATAAGGAGGAACCTATGCCACAGAAATCCGGACTTGGTCGGGGATTGGGAGCGCTTATCCCAGGTGGGGAAAACGCGCTGGCAGAGAACGGCGTCATGTTGGTTCCGGTGGATCTGGTTCTTCCCAATCCGCGCCAGCCACGCAGTATGATGCATCCCGAGGAATTGCAGGATTTAACCGCCTCAATACGGGAGCATGGAGTGCTTCAGCCGCTGATTGTCACACCTGGAGACCAGCAGGGACGCTATATCCTAATAGCCGGGGAACGCCGCTTGCAGGCTGCTCGACTGGCCGGACTGGCCGCGGTGCCGGTACTTGTCCGCCCGGCCACCGATCAGCAGCGCCTGGAACTGGCCATTATTGAAAATGTGCAGCGTTCAGATTTGTCTGCATTGGAACAGGCCGAAGCGTATCGCCAGCTTGCCGAAGATTTCGAACTGTCCCATGAAGAGATTGCGGCGCGCGTGGGAAAGAGCCGCGTGGCAGTCACCAACACTCTCCGGCTTCTTAAGTTGCCCGATCCAGTAAAAAATGCCCTCATCGAAGGGCGTATTTCGGAAGGACACGCCCGTGCCTTGCTGGCCCTCCCCTCGCCGGAGGCTCAGGTGGCCGCACTTCGTACCTTAATTGCGCACGATCTGAATGTCCGTCAGACCGAGGAATTGGTGCGTAAACTTTCCGGGGAGAAACCCTCCCGGAAATCGAAACCGGCGGCTGTTCCCGAAGTAGCCGCATTGGAGGAACGCCTGCGTACCAGTCTGGGGACAAAGGTCATCCTGCGTTCCGGTCGTAAGGGTGGCACCGTCACCATTCACTATTATTCCGATGAGGAATTGAACGCCTTACTGGACCGGTTATTAAATGAATGATGTACAGGGAAGAGCACTACGCTTCCCAAATGGATAATATGAAACTCATCCACAACGCCCATATTTACACTCTTGAATCTGCCAATCCGGTGGCATCCGCGCTTGTCATAGATTCTGGGAGGTTGGTTGCGGTGGGCGGGGAAGAACTCCTGGTAAAATATGAAAATGTCAAGCCTCAGGATATGGGCGGTCGGGTGATTTTGCCCGGCCTGACAGATGCCCATTTTCATCTCCAGGAATATGCTCGTAGCCTGCAGGCAGTCGATTGCGAAGGACTACCCAGACAGGCAATCCTTGACCGGCTGGCCATACGCCTTGTGGAAATGCCGCCCGGGGAATGGCTGCTCGGGCATGGCTGGGACCAGAATGCCTGGGGTGGCGAATGGCCCGGTGTGGCTGAACTGGACGTGGTGGCGCCTCATAACCCGGTCTTTTTGACCGCTAAATCCTTGCATGCCGCCTGGTTGAATAGTGCTGCCCTCCAGCTGGCCGGGATCTCTGCTACCACACTTGATCAGACCAATGGTCGCATTCAGCGCGATTTGCACGGAGCGCCGACCGGTATCCTCTTTGAGAATGCGCTCAAATTGGTTGAGGCGGTCATACCCGAACCCGACTCTGAATCGCTTGCGAAAACCTTCGAGCAACTCATTCCGAAATTGTGGCGTATGGGGATCACAGGCGTGCACGATTTTGATGGGCGCCTCTGTTTTATGGCACTGCAGCTCTTGCACGCACGTGGGCTGTTGCGTCTGCGCGTGCTGAAATCCATTCCTTTTGAATTATTCTCCCAGGCAGTTGAACTTGGTCTGTCCAGCGGCTTTGGAGACGATTTTCTACGGATTGGTTCGATAAAGCTGTTTGCGGATGGCGCTCTCGGTACGCATACCGGAGCAATGATGGCTCCATATGTTGACGAGCCCCAGAATCGTGGTATTCTACTATTGAAAGCTGAAAATGTCTTCGAATATGGCTGTCAGGCAGCCGCTGCAGGCCTGAGCTTGGCTGTCCACGCCATTGGTGACCGGGCCGTACACGAAGTTTTGGATGGATTTGCCCGGTTGCGGAATTTTGAACGGGAGCACGCAATGCCCGCCTTGCGTCACCGCATGGAGCATGTTCAAACCATTCTGCCGGAGGGTGCCGGGCGTTTGGCTGCACTGGATATCATCGCATCCATGCAACCGGTTCACGCCCTTTCAGATATGCTTATGGCAGACCGGCTGCTTGGAGCTCGGGCCGCCCTTTCCTATGCCTGGGGTACCCAATTGAAGCACGGCGCACGCCTGGCATTTGGTTCGGATGCCCCGGTTGAAAGCGCCAACCCATTTCATGGTTTGCATGCGGCTGTCACCAGGCAGCGCAAAGATGGTTATCCGGGACCGGATGGGTGGTTCCCAGAACAGCGTCTTTCAGTAAGCGCAGCCCTGGCAGGGTTTACCTCCGGTCCAGCTTACGCTGCTGGAATGGAAGACCGCCTCGGGTATTTGTCTGCCGGTTCCCTGGCAGATTTAATTGTTATCGGGACCGATCCGTTTGCCTGTGGTCCAGCCGAACTTTATTCCATCCAGCCTATCGCGACAATGGTTGGAGGAGATTGGGTCTGGCACGCATGAGGACGCAGAGATGACCATACCACTGACTCCTGAAGTCCTGGTGCCCCGTTTGGGCGAACACCTTGTTCAGACTGGTCAAATCTCGGAGGCGGACCTGCAGAAGGC
>JBEKEB010000056.1:0-21095 GCA_050014055.1 Anaerolineales bacterium
AATAGCCTTACAGAACAATGATACCAAAGTGGGATTAGGAATCTTCCTGGGCGTCTACGCTCTCTTCATACGGTTCAAGCAGAACCTCCCGGACGCGCCCGACGACCATGGAAGGTCCCACCACCCCCTTTTCTTCCAATTGATCCAGCAAGCGCGCCGCCCGCGGATATCCGATCCGTAATCGTCGTTGGAGCATGGAGGCGCTGGCGCGCTGGTCTTTTCTTAAGATGGTGATGGCCTGCTCCACCAGCACATCATCGCTGCCTTCCGCCTCCTCTTCGGATAACATGGATTCCCAGGGTGGCTTGACCTCTTTTTGAGGCGTCATTTTCTGCCAATGGGCGATCACGCGCTCGATCTCCTGGTCAGTCACGATCACACCCTGCGCGCGCGTCGGATTACCCACTTCCGGGTTCAGGAACAGCAAATCGCCGCGCCCGAGCAAAGTCTCCGCCCCGGGTAGATCCAGGATGACGCGTGAATCCACCCCCGAAGCAACCGCAAAGGCCAGGCGGGCTGGAAAATTGGCTTTGATCAGGCCGGTGACCACATCGGTACTGGGACGCTGGGTTGCCACCACCAGGTGGATCCCGGTGGCGCGCGCCATCTGCGCCAGGCGTACCAGGGCATGCTCGGTTTGATCCGGAGCAGACATCATCAGATCGGCCAGCTCGTCGATTAGAACGATAATGCGGGGCAGGGCTGGTGTATCTTTCCGGCGCTGTAAATGGTGGTTGTAAGCATCTATATCGCGTGCTTTGGCAGCCTCCAGTAATTTATAGCGGTGCTCCATCTCAACCACCACCCAGCGCAGAACGCCCAGGATGCGGGTGATATTCGTTTCCACTTTGCCAAAAAGATGCGCCAGGCCGTTGAAACGGATCAATTCGACCATTTTTGAGTCGATCATCACCATGCGCAGGTCTTCCGGGGCATTGTTCATCGCCAGGCAGGTTGCCAGGGCGGCAATACACACCGACTTGCCTGAGCCGGTTGTGCCGGCGATCAGCAGGTGCGGCATCCTGGCCAGGTCGGCCACCAGTGGTCCGCCGGAAACATCCCGCCCAAGCGCAATCGCCAGCGGTGATCCTATCTTGTAAAAAGCCTCCGTTTCCAACAACGGCCGCAAACGCACCAAAGAGGAGCGCAAGTTCGGCACTTCGATCCCCACATAGGCACGTCCAGGCACCGGGGCTTCGATGCGCAGGCGTTCCGCTGAAAGCGCCAGGGCCAGGTCTCTCTGCAGGCTGGCAATCTGTGCCACGCGCACTTTCATTTGCTGGGCGTCTTCCTCGGTACCCTTGCGGATGAAGCCTGGCTGGACGGCGAACTGTGTTACGGTGGGGCCGATGCGAAACCCGACCACCTTGGCCGGGATGCCAAATTCGGAAAGCGATTTCTCAATCAACCCAGCCGTTTGGTTGATGTTGCGTTCATCCGGTCGAACGGATTGCTCACCCAGCAATACATTTAAGGGTGGCAGGCGTTCACTGCGCGGTTCTGGCGCGGCCGGGCGGCTGTCTTGCCGTTCCTCCACTTTGAATGACTTGCGGAATTCGGGTGGTAATTTCTGGGCAGGTTTTTTAGCCGCTCCGCTGGAAGAATCTGCCACAGCATCGGACGGGAGCGGCGACACAACCGGGTTCTCTGATTGCGCCATAGCATTAGTTCCGGCCAAGGCAGGCCCGAGCTCTTCCACAGCTTCCACGCCAGCCTCTCGCAGCAGCCAGCTCTCCAGCGGCTTCCAGAATCCAAAACCAGTCAGAAGGGTAAATCCCCACAGGGCTAGAATAACCAGCCCGGCCCAGGTGAGACCAATATACCGGGCCAAAACCATGGCAAGACCCCAGCCAACCTGACCACCCCACATGGCTCTTTCCGACAACTGGTTTCCACTGAGGGATGACAACAACGCCAAAGTCAGGAAGAATGCCAGTTCCAGCGCAATGATACGATGCAATTGAATGCTGATTGGCTTAACGCTGCGGCGGAATGCCAGTACGCCTCCTGCCCCGAAAATGAGCACAATCAGCAGGTCTCCCCATCCAATCCAGATATGCAAAAACGTCACCCACTCTTCCAGCAGGCTGCCTTTTGAAAGCCCAAAAATTCCCAAGAGGGTCATCAAGCCAAATGCGCACAGGAAAACCCCCAGAATGTCCCAGAGAAAACGTCCAAAGTGAGCCTGGAGTCGCGCCAAGCGATCCACCCAATCGGAAGAACGGGGTGATTCGGGTACAGCACGGGATGGAGTGGAAGCGTTTTTACCCGACGGAGGCAGCGGCATGTCAATCCAGTTTCATGCTCAGGCCAAGACGCTGGCGGGGGGCATCCACCTGCAAAACCCGCACCTGCACACTCTGGCCCGGAGTAAGAAATTCTTTGAGATTACGATTGGGAGGCAGGGGAATTTCCGAAGTATGAATTAGCCCCTCCAGCCCTTCTTCGAGCCGGGCGAAAGCGCCATAAGGTACCAGGGTCGTAACAACCGCCGGAACAACCATATTGATCGGGTACCTCGCCTGCACTGTTTCCCATGGATTGGAAGCCAGACGCTTCAGGCTGAGTGCTATCCGGCAGCGCTCCGGTGCAACTTCCATCACCTGCACCTCAACCCGTTGTCCAACCTTGCATATCTGGTTGGGATGGGATACGCGTCCCCAGGAAAGTTCGGAAATGTGAATGAGCCCTTCCACACCGCCCAGGTCTACAAAAACCCCAAATTCAGTTACATTGGTCACTTCCCCAGAAAGGCGTTGACCGGTCTGAATGGTATTAAAGAGTTCCGGTCGTTTGCCTGCCTTGGCCCGTGCTGCACGCTCCGAAAAGACCAGGCGGCTTTCTTCCGGTATGCATTCGATAATTTTTAGCCGCAGGGGGTGGCCTACGTAAGCGGTGAGATTATCTTCGCGGCAATCTTCGTCCGCTTGGGATGGCAAATCCACCAGATGAGAGCAGGGAACAAATCCGTTCAAGCCTTCCCCCTCGACCAGCAATCCACCGCGATTAAAACTCGTGACTTGCAACGAAATAATCTCGTCCTGATGAAAAAGCCGGCCTGCCTTTCCCCAATCGGTTGACGGTTTTCCCGCCTCTTCTGTTCTTTGGGGTTTAACAGCCGAAACCGGCTTCCGGCTTTCCTCTTCTGCCAGTACAGAAGCCCACCAGCCATCATCCTGGATCGGCATTTCCGGTTCGGAATACTGAGTGTGAACCATTAGGTTTATCCAACCTCCTTCCCATTTATATTTGCCTGCGTTTGGCGTTCCATTTCTAGGATGATTCGGGCTACTTCCTCGATGGCAACCCGCTGTTTGCGGTACAGGTCTGCCTCTGACATTGCCAAACGGGTGGCAACTTCGCGTACTTTTCTTCCCTCAACAAACTTCATTTCAAGAATATTAAAAAGAATCCATTCGCCGGTAAAACGCCGCTCTCCTTCCGGGCGGACATGGTCCATCGCCTGGCGCAGGATGGATCGCAAAGCATTGGCGGGGTTGTCGTTATGTTCTTTAAATGCCTGTTGGACGATCTGGAGGTTAAGTAATGGATTCTGGGTCAATTTCGGCCCCCCCCAGTAATGCGCCAGGGCATCCCGTACCCATTCCGCCATATCCGATCCGGGCGGCAAAGTCTCCTCCAACAGGCTGGCCTTGCTGTCATATCGTCCGACCGCGCGCATGCGCTGGAACATATCCACCTGTGGGCGCAAGTCTTCGAGCGACCGGAAAACGCTTCTTTGCAGTCGACGATCCTGCAGCGCCACCAGGGCCCGCTGGAGAAGTACTGCCAGCGACTGGCGCTGGTCACTTACAATAACCTGGTCGTGTTGATGGACGACCCCCATCAAGCCAAGTAGAATTGGGGAACCTTCATCTGTTTCAGGCGGCTGGTGCAGGGGAAACAGCCAGTAATCGCCCCAGGCATATTCTTCGCCATCCCCATTTCCTTCGTGATTGATTACCTTTAATGCCTCCGAAAGATTGGATTCCTTTAAAAGGGGCGAGCTGCCTGTAGCAACGACCAGTGATAATTCTTCTCCATCCAACGCTGCGACAAACGCAGCCGGCGATTGTAAATGGTCCCGGACTGCCGCCAAAACAGCCTCCAAGAACTGGCGCAGATCGTTCTGCGTAATCAACCGTTCTTCCAAATTTTGCAACAAGGCCAGGTCAGTCCGGTCGCCGCCAAAGAAGATAAATCGCTCCCAGAGAGGCGCGGCCAATGTGATGGTATGCTCCAAAATAAGTACGGTCGCGACCATCGCTGCCGGTACCGCAACAGAATAGGTTGTCCCGAAATGTTCCCCGCCACGCCGGATGATCGTCATCACACCCAAGGCGGCCGAAGCGACGACCGGGCCGCGCATGATCCATTTAAATAAGCGGCTTTTTACCACCCGGTCAGGCCAGGAAACGCCAAAAAACGCCACTGCATACGCCATGAGAATGATCAGCCCGCCCACAAGGAAATTACTGAAGGTTGCCACTCCCCAGAACAGGAAGGGGAAATTGGCCGCCAGGCCGGAACCATATAACAGGTATGGGAAACTGCCGAGCGCCGGTGCCGCCGCCCCGGCCAGCAAATAGATCAAGCGGCGGCGACCTGAGCGTGTCAGGGTTCTGCGAAAGGCCCGCCAAAAATTGATCCAGGCCAGCACCATGATGAGAACATAATATGCCGTAAAAATTTCTGTCCAGATCGTTCGCTGGAGGTATGGCGCAGGCTCCCCATCCATCACCAATGGGCCGAGCAGGTAACCATATGCCAGCATGAGGATAAAAATGGCAGAGATGGAATACATCAGCCTGACGGCCAGGCGCCGGCGTCCACGACTGGGATGGCCAGTGGTTACCAGGAGGGCGTCTGAAAGGTGCAGGTAAGCTGCGGGCAGGAAGATAATCCCCAGCCATTCCAGCCTCAGAAACAGATCAATCACCAGGGGGGTGGCGGAAGCGCTTTCCAGCGCTTCCGATGTAAAAACCGTCACCACGCATAAAAGGATGATGGCAAAAGAACGCGCCACGCGATCACGCAAGTTAAATGACAGGGCATACAGGAATAGGGAAAAAGCCGTGATGGCGATCCCGGCTGTAAATATCTGGTTAACGGTAATAATCCCCGTTAGTAAATCCTGCGTCCAACCGCTAAGCATGCAAACCTTTCGTACCGTTACCGAATGGAACGACCGAAAAACAACGCAATATCCTGCGTTTCGTAATACAAGTCATTATACCCGCAGAATTCATAGCCGAGTTTCCGCGCCAGGCAAACCATCGGGTTATTTTTCGACGGCATTTCCAGCCATGCCCGGTTATTTTTTCGGTCGACCGCCCAGGATTGTGCGGCAAGAATGAGCGCCATTCCCACTCCCTGCCGCCTGAAAGAGGGCGAGACGACGATATCGGTCAACCAGGCAATATGGGGTACCATCATGTCGCTCATCCGGATATATCCGATCACTTCGCCGCCGATGACCCCCACCAGCATGCCTGATCGGCGGTTCCACGTGTCTGGCAGATTGGTTAATTGCCGGGGATAAGGCACTTTCACTGAACGCGGCAGGCGAATCTCCCGGAAAATGGCCCCGATTTGACCGGCTTCGCGGTCGACATCCATCTGCCATACATAATCCGTCTGGCAGGTATGGTCAATGGCCATCAGGATCGGTATATCGGTTGCAACGGCCCGGCGTATTTCTACATCTGGCATCTTGCACCTCACGGAGCTAATATATGCACCGGTACGACACAGGCAGGAAAATTATTACCCGCATTGTCGCTGACCACCAGCCGAAGCTGGTAATCCCCCGACGTAATCGCGGATGTATCCCAATTCCCAAGCGTACCGTCCTGGACGACTTTATTATCCGCCAGGATGGTGACCCAGATATCAGATCCTGCCGGCGCAAACTCATATTTATAAAAGCCGAAGTTGGGAATATTGGCGGATCCTTCCAACTCGATCGAGCCTTTCAACGAATCGCCCGGTTTGGGGGTAGTAATATCAATCTGGCCCGGTATGCATCCGGTCGCCTGGATGGTTACCGTAGGCCCTCCGGGAGTCACAACGCCCAAGGTTTCCATGAATTCCAGCGGAAAAGTGCCGGTTGGCGTCAGGAGCGGGTTCATGGTGGGTGTGGCAAGTTGTGTTAAGTCCGGAATGTTGGGCGCCAGGAAAACGACCAGGGCGAATTCTGCCAGGGCCAGAAGAATGACCAGTGACAGGGTTGCGGAGGCCAGGCGCATGTGGTGCTGGGCAATTTCACGTTCCAATCCAAAAACTGCGTCACGCTCCTCTTTCCGTGCCCGCACAATCTGCCGCAGACCAAATATCAATCCCAATGCCAGCAGTGCAAAGATGACCGGGGCCAGGGAAACAAAAAAACCAACGATAGCTGCCATTCCACCCCTGGCTAGAATGCCTGTAGAACGCCCCGGATGAGCGTCTCCAGTTTTGGTATGATTACTCCACCTGAAGCCAGCACTTCTTCATGCGAGGTGACAGTATTTCCATCCAGGTTGGCTTTATTGCTGATCCCGGAGAAACCCAGCACGCGTATCCCGCCGTGGCGTGCCACAATTACTTCCGGTACAGTCGACATCCCAACCGCATCCGCCCCGGCCAGGCGCAGGAAGCGCAGGTCCGCTGGGGACTCGAACGACGGTCCGCTCAGCCCAACATAAACACCTTCATGTAATATCAGTTTGTTATCTTTTGCGACCTTGCGAGCCAGTTCACACAACCCGCGGTCATAGGCCTGGCTCATATCCGGAAAACGCGGCCCCAATTCATCCAGGTTCGGCCCGATCAAGGGGTTGAGACCGGTCATTCCGACCAGGTTCAAATGGTCGGTAATCAGCATGACGTCACCTGGCACAAAATTCGGGTTAATGGCTCCAGCCGCATTGGTTACGATCAGAATTTCTATGCCTAGTCGTTGCATCACCCGCACCGGCAGCGTCACCTGGGCCATATCGTAACCTTCATAAAAATGAATACGCCCCTGCATCACCAGTAAACTCTGCCCATCCAGTTCACCCAGCACCAAACGTCCGGCATGCCCCTGAACGGTGGATATCGGCCAGCCGGGCAGTTCAGAATATGGAATGCTGGCTGGCTGTTGGATCGCTTCCGCCAACCCACCCAGACCCGTGCCCAAAATCAAACCTATGCGTGGCTGGCTTTTTATCTTCGTACGAACAATGCCGGCAACAAGATCCAGCATCTCTAAAGTTAATTGCATTGCCCTTCCTCCCGGTTCCCAATAAAACACATCTACACATCTAAATTATATCTTAACCAACCACTCTACGAAATGCTTCAATGACCTCTTGCACGTCTGCATCCTCAATCCAATAATGGGTTACCAGGCGATATTGCCGCTCGCCTGTTGCCCCGATCAGCACTCCCCGTTTTTTTAGTTTTTCGATCAATTCATCAGTGGTACATTGCACCTCCGGGCGCAGGGATAGAAAGACCATATTCGTCGCAGGCGTCTTCGGATCCAGCTGCAACCCCGGCACCAGCCGCAGGCCATCCGCCAGCTTCTTCGCCCTGGCATGGTCTTCTCCCAAACGGACTACCATCTTCTCCAAAGCAACCAAACCGGCTGCCGCCAGTATCCCGGCCTGACGCATACCCCCGCCCAGCATCTTGCGCAAGCGGCGGGCTTTGGCGATATATGGCTGCGAGCCGCACAACACCGACCCAACCGGGGCGCACAGCCCTTTACTCAGGCAGAAAGTAACCGAATCCACCGGTCCGGACAGCTGGCTGGCTGGCACACCTTGCGCAACCGCCGCGTTGAAAATACGCGCCCCATCCAGGTGGACCGACAATCCGTGGGAGTGCGCCCATTCAGCCATTTGATGCGTGTAGTCCGGCGTCTGATAAACCCCTCCGCAACCGTTATGTGTATTCTCGAGACAGACCAGCCTTGTGACCGGTTCATGCAAATCGTCCGGGCGGACAGCCCCTGCCACATCTTCTAATAGCAGCGAACCATCCGGCTGGTTGGGTAATTGGCAAGAATGCACTCCTCCCAGCGCAGACATCCCACCGGCTTCATGCACGAACACGTGGTTCTTCTTCCCGACAATTACTTCATCCCCGCGCTGGCAATGCGACAGGACCGCGATCAGATTGCCCATGGTCCCAGAGGCAACAAACAACCCCGCCTGCTTGCCCATCTTTTCCGCCGCCAGCTCCTGCAAACGGTTAATCGTAGGATCTTCGCCATACACATCGTCGCCCACTTCAGCTTTCGCCATGGCTTCCCGCATTTCGGGCGTAGGCTGGGTGACGGTATCGGAACGCAGGTCAATGTAACTCATAAGGGCACTCCAGTTTACTTTTTACTTCTCACTTCTTCCAACGCTTTTTTCAGCTCCTCCGGCAAACCCGCCTCAAATACCTTCGGCTCCTTCTCACCTGGAAGAATGATCTTTAATTTAATGGCGTGCAGAAAATGCCTGCCTAACTTCAAGGTGGCGGTCTTCTTTCCGTAAACGGTATCTCCCACCACCGGACATCCCAGGAATGCCATGTGCACGCGGATTTGGTGCGTCCGCCCGGTTAACGGATGAACCTCCAACAAGGTGTAGGCCGGGAAACTCTCCAGCGTGCGGTATTCGCTGACCGCTGAACGCCCCTTTTCCAGCGGCACCACCGACATCAGTTTGCGATGGGTGCTGTTCCTTCCGATCGGAGCTTCCACCCGCCCGCTTGGCGTGGGTGGTTTTCCGTCCACCAGTGCCAGGTATTTCTTCTCCACGGTACGGTTGCGGAACTGATCCTGCAACCAGCGGTGGGCACGTTCATTCTTGGCTATCATGATCAGGCCGGAGGTCTCTTTATCCAAGCGGTGGACGATACCGGGTCGTTCCTCGCCGCCTATCCCTTCCAGCCCGGGTACGTGCCCCAGTACGGCATGCACCAACGTCCCACTGTTGTGGCCCGGCGAGGGATGCACCACCATCCCGGCGGGTTTATTGACCACCAGCAGGTCGTAGTTCTCGAAAATGATGTCAAGATGGATGTTCTCTGGCACCAGTCCGCTCGGCACAGGCGCTGGAATCCTAATCTCAACCCGCTCGCCGGTTTCCAGATCCCGCCCCGTTTTCGTAACCGGCTCGCCCCCCACACAAACGGAACCGTCCCGGATCAGCCCCTGGATTCGGCTGCGCGAAAATTCCGGCAGGCATTCCGTTAGAAATACATCCAGCCGTTCTTTCTCTTCTTTCTCAAAGAGGAAGGCTTCAAGCCGGTCACTCACCCTTACCCTCGCCTTCGTCCGGGGAAGGTGCGGCAACTTTCTGTGCAGCTGCGCGGCGTTTTTCGGCCATCTCAGTGATCCAAACTCCCAAGATCAGCACCGCCACCCCCACTGAAATGCTCGCATCCGCAATATTGAAAATCGCGAAATTTCCAACCGAAATGAAATCCGTCACGTGCCCGAATTGGATGCGGTCGGTCAGGTTGCCAACCGCACCACTGAATTGCAGCATCAACGCCAAACGCAGCCACCAATCCTTACGGGATACGCGCGGAAAGTAATAAAGGATCGCCCCGGCTACAATGATCGCCAGTACCATGAAAAGGTAATTCCCGTTCGCAAAAATCCCGAAGGCCGCACCGGAGTTATACCAAAAACGGATGCGCGCAAACGGCATCAACAAGGCCAGCTGGGCAGGCAGCCAGTCGCCACCCAACGGGACATTCGCCCGCACCCACACTTTTGCCAGTTGGTCGCTGGTTACGATGATAACAGCCACCAGGAGCAGCACCAAATAGTCAAACCAATAATTTTTTAAGAAGGTCACAATGGCGTTCAGACTCAACCGTTTTGGTTGCATGGCAGGTTGGGGAACATTCATTAATTTTCATCCTCCGTGACAAATACGCGCGGTACGCGCGTATTGATATTCGTTAGAATTTCATACGGGATGGTACCGGCCCAATCAGCCAGCTCCTGGGCGGTGATGGCCAGGTTGTCCGATTCGCCCAGCAACGTTACTTCATCTCCATTGAACGCCGAATCGGCCTCGATATTGACCATCATCTGGTCCATGCAAATCCGCCCCACTTGTGGATATTTTTTCCCTCGGATGATTACCTGTGCCTGGTTGGACATGTTGCGAAAATACCCGTCACCGTAGCCAACTGGAACCGTGACGATCCGAACCGGATGGTCGGACTGCCAGGTGGAACCGTAGCTGACCGGATGCCCACCCCTGACCACCTTGAAATATACCACGCGGCTTTTCCAGGCCAGTGCCGGCTGCACTTCGACCGTCCGCTTTACCTCTTTTGCCGGATAGACTCCATAGAGCATGATACCGGGCCGCACCATATCCAGGTGGCTTTCCTCCAATTGTAAAATGGCGGCCGAATTAGCCATGTGACGGATGGGCATCGGCAGGCTGTTCTTTTCGTAGAATCGCAGCACTTCCTGGAATCGTTCCAATTGCAGACGAGCATGCGAAAGGACAATGGCATCGGAATTGGCAAAGTGGGAAAAAATACCTTCCACCTCCACATGCTTGCAATGCACGGCGGCATCCTGTAATGTCTGGGCAGTGTAATAATGAACTCCGAGGCGTTCCATGCCTGTATCAATTTTCAAATGGACCTTCGCCATAACCCCCATCCGGCCTGCCACACCATCAATTTGCTCCAGGCGTTCCACCGAGGAAGCCGTCAGGGTCAGGTTGTGCTGCAGGTATTGCGGCACCTGATCGCCCCAGATCCCCCCCAGCACCAGGATCGGTGCTGTTACACCCAATTCGCGCAGGAAGATGCCTTCCTCCAGCACTGCCACGCCGATGTAGTCAGCCTGGGGCCCAAGATGCTTCGACACCTCCGCCAGGCCATGTCCATAGGCATTGGCTTTAACAATGATCATCACCCTGGCGGGTGCCACATGGGCGCGGATGGCTTGCAAGTTCCGGCTCAACCGGCTCAGGTTGACCTCGGCCCAGGTGGCACGCACACTATCGCCGCTGGCAATAACAGGCTGGTGGATTTGCATGGGGGTGATTGTACTGCTTCTTGTAATAATTTGTGGATTTTTCCTGCCGCGAACTAGACCAGGACATGAATCAATCCGATCAGCGCCCCACCGGCGATCAGCCAGGTCGAATTGATCTTAAAGCGCAGGAGCAGGAAGAGGCTCACCAATGCGATCAGGATGGTGATGGGGTCGATGACAGCAGTCGAGGCAAGCTGGATGGTGACCCCCAGCATTAATCCCAACGATGCAACATTCACCCCATCCAGAAAGCCGGCTGTCCAGGGGGAATTGCGGATGCGATTTATCACCAGGCTTGCAGCAGCTACAAAGACAAAAGATGGCAGAAAAATCCCTGCAGTTGCCAGTAGCGCTCCGGGAACCCCTCCGAGCAAATACCCGATGAATGTAGCCGTGGTGAAGACCGGCCCGGGAGTGACCTGGCCAATGGCAATTGCATCGATCAACTGCTTGTCTGTGAGCCAGCCGAGACCGTGAACGAAGTCAGCGCGCAGGTAGGCCAGTAACACATAACCGCTGCCGTAGAGGGTCGCTCCAATTTTGAGGAAGTTCAGGAATAAAATTGGCAGGCTGAACGGAATGGAGCCTGCCAGGAGACCCAGCCCGGCAAGCGGCAGCCAAAACCCGACCACAGGCAGGCGTTTTATTCTGGAAATATTTTCCACTACCATGGCGATTAATCCGGCAGCCAGAAGCAGGATCAGAATATTTACCCCTAAAAAATACAGGCTAACTACCAATAGTCCCAGTACAGCGGTCAGCCAGTTCTTCACGGCTTTTTCACCCAGGTTCCATAAAGCCTGGGTGACGATGGCAATCACCACGGGCAGGATTCCATAAAAGATCCCGCTGGCAATTGGTGTGGTGCCGAAACGCACATACAACCAGGCCAGTACCATTACTATCAACATGGCCGGAAGGATGAAGCAGACTCCTGCCAGCACCAGACCAATCCAGCCGGCGCGCTGGTACCCCAAGTAGATTGCCAGTTCCGTTGAGGTCGGCCCGGGGATAAGGTTCGCCGCACCGAAAAGGTCAAGAAATTCCTGCTCACTGACCCATTTTCGCCTTTCCACCACCTCAGTATGCATGATGGCAACGTGGGCGGCCGGGCCGCCGAAGGCGGTCACACCCAACCGGAGGAAGAACATTAAAACCTCGACCAGTCGGTTACGATAGGAATGGGTGGGCGTTTGTGTTTCCATGGTTTCGTAACCTAGGATTATAAGATTAAATTCTGGTTTATTACAGATTTTATATGTTTTGCACCATCGCTTAGCGCAATTTAAGATATAATCGCGCCGCTGTTCGGAGAGGTGCCAGAGCGGTTGAATGGGACGGTCTCGAAAACCGTTGTGGCCTTCGGGCCACCGTGGGTTCGAATCCCACCCTCTCCGCAAAAAAACCCTGAAGGGTTTCAATCCCTTCAGGGTTTTTTCATGATTAAAAATTAGTCACGGGCTTTCCTGATTGCCAGCTTTACTTCTCCGGCAACTGCACCGCATTCTCTTCCGGCTTAATGGTTTTCTTTTCCTGTTTAAGCCGTACTTTTTCCGCTTTCTTCTTTTTCTTGTCCAACTCTTTTTGGCGCTTTTCGTATTGATAGTTTGTTTTTGGCAAGGGATTATCCTTCTGGAACGGTTTTTTATATAACAGCTATGCTAACAGCCATGCATTATCCATTATTATAGCACCCTTGCCAGGGCAGGGCATGGCTTGTCTGTGGTAAGATAGGCACAGGCATTGAATATGAAACTAAAAATTGCCCTCGCGCAGATCAACACCCGGCTAGGGGATGTCCAGTCCAATTTGGAAAAACACCTGGCCCTGGCAGGACAGGCCCGGCAGGCCGGAATGGACTTGCTGGTTTTCCCGGAGCTTTCCCTCACTGGTTATGTGCTCCAGGACCTCGTGTCGTCAGTTTCCTGCCGGCCGGATCCTAATGACCCGATTTTCAGCCGGCTCCTGGATGCAAGCCGCGACATCGACCTGATGGTCGGATTTGTAGATGAAGACACCCGCCATCGCTTCTATATCGCCTCGGCCTATCTGTCGCAGGGCGCGGTCGTGCATGTCCACCACAAGGTCTACCTGCCAACCTACGGCTTGTTCGACGAAGGGCGCTTTTTCGCCTCGGGTAACTCAGTCCGCGCTTTCGACACACGCTTCGGCCGCTTCGGGATGCTTATCTGTGAAGATTTCTGGCACGCCTCCCCACCCTACCTGCTCTGGCTGGATGGAGCCGATGTGCTGTTGTTTGCCTCTGCTTCGCCGGGGCGGGGATTGAACGGCGAACCAAAGCTGGAATCGTCCGCCTGGGTGGAACATACCAACCGTGCCTATGCCTGTTTGTTTACCACTTTCGTAGTTCATTCCAACCGGAGCGGGTTTGAAGATGGCTTGAATTTCTGGGGCGGCTCGACCGTTTTTGATCCGAACGGCAAGGTGGTTGTCCAGGCGCCTTATTTTGAAGAATCCCTCACCACCGCCGAAATTGATCTGAACCAATTGCACCGCACGCGTGCCAGGTTACCGCTCCTGCGAGATGAGCGCCCGGAACTGGTCCAGCGCGAATTGGAAAGGATTCTGCATGGATAATGGACTTTCCATCGATACCGGTCTCGTCAGAAAAATCCTTACCGAATTCATCCGTTCGGAGATCGGACGGGCTGGCTTTTCACGGGCAGTCGTTAACCTTTCCGGCGGGATCGACTCGGCCGTTTCGTTTGCCCTGGCTGCTGCTGCGCTCGGTCCAGAGAATGTCCTGGCGGTCCGCCTGCCTTATAAGACTTCCTCGGCTGACAGTCTCGAACACGCCCAGGTGCTGATCGACCAGTTCGGCTGCCCATCCGTAACCATTCCCGTAACGGAAATGGTTGACCCGCTCGTTGCGCTTGAACAGAACATGTCCGCCGTTCGCAAGGGCAACATCATGGCGCGTGTTCGCATGATCGTCGCCTACGACCAGTCAGAGGCCTTCAAAGGCTTGGTGGTTGGCACCGGTAATAAGACCGAGATCCTGCTTGGGTACACCACCCTGTACGGCGATTCGGCCTGCGCACTCAACCCCATTGGTGACCTGTACAAGACCCAGGTGCGCCAATTGGCCCGGGACTTGCAAATCCCGGAAGTCATCATTGCCAAACCCCCCTCCGCCGACCTGTGGAACGGCCAGACCGACGAAGGCGAACTCGGCTTTACCTATGAAAACGTCGACAGGTTGCTTTATTTATTGGTGGACCAGCGTTATCGTCCCGAAGAATGTGTCGAGGCAGGCTTCTCCGAAAAGTTCGTCCGCCAGGTCGTCGAACGGGTCCGCCGGAACCAATTCAAACGCATCCTTCCTCCCATTGCCAAACTTTCCAGCCGCACCGTCGGCTACGATTTCCTGTATCTGCGGGATTGGGGAACTTAACTCCTCTTACCTCTTCATTCTTGCCATTTTCCTCCTGAATGAAACTTCACATTCCTCCGGCGCTTAAGCACCGCCGCTACTTTTACTTGTGGCTAGGCCTGCTCATTTCTCTTGCCGGCTCGCAGATGCAGATTTCTGCCATTTTCTGGCATATCCGCACGCTTACCGGCAACCCGGATCCGCTTGCCCTGGGTGGGATTGGGCTTGCGCGCATCCTGCCGGTCATCCTGTTTTCCATGCTCAGCGGACCGGTCGCGGATGCTTTTGACCGCCGCCAGATCCTGTTCATCACCCAGACCCTGATGGCATTGATTGCTCTGGCACTGGCCCTCCTGACTTTTACCGGTCTTATAACCATCTGGCAGATCTACGCGCTCACCGCCCTGCAGGCTGCCGTATCAGCTTTCGACAATCCAGCCCGCCAGGCCATGGTTCCGAACCTCGTCCCTGTAAAGGACCTTTCGAATGCCTTCAGCATGCAGTCGATTGCCTCCAACACCGGCTCGGTGATAGGACCCATGCTGGGCGGAGTGGTCATCGCCACACTCGGCCAGGGCTATACCTATCTGATAAATGCATTTTCCTTCCTGGCGGTGATCATCGCTTTGGTGCTGATCGGGCACGTAACCCAGAAAACCCGCAAATCCGCCGGGGTTAATTTGTCTGCCATGAAAGACGGCCTGCGCTTTATATTCAAACGCCCCATGATCCTTTCGACCATGCTGCTGGACTTTGTTGCCACTTTCTTCGCCTCCGCCAATACCATGATGCCGATTGTCGCCCGTGACATTCTCAAGGTGGGTGAAGTGGGCTATGGATTCCTGTCCTCTGCACAATCGGTCGGCTCCGTTCTGGCTGGGCTGGTCATTTCACAATTGCGCAACCTGCGCCGGCAGGGTCCCGTTTTCCTGGGCGCAGTGTTTGTTTTCGGCGTGACGACCGTTTTGTTTGGCATTTCGCACCTGTACTTCCTGGCGCTTCTGACCCTGGTCCTGATGGGCGCGGGCGACGCAGTCAGCACCATTATTCGCAATACCATCCGCCAGCTGCAAACCCCGGATGCCATGCGCGGGAGGATGACTGCAGTTAACCAGATTTTCTTCCAGGGTGGGCCGCAGTTGGGTGAAGTGGAGGCCGGGATTGTCGGGCAATTGTTCGGTGTACCGTTTGCCATCATCAGCGGTGGCATCGGTTGCATCCTGGGCACCTTCCTGATCATCCTGAAATGGCCCCAGGTGCGCTTATACGACCGCGAAGAAGAACCCATCCCCGTTCTGGAACTCTCCTGATCTCCTCACCCAACCCTTTTCCCTTTCCCTTATCCTTTTCCCTACGCCTGCCCAACGATTCATCTACAATTTCGCAAACCGGCAATAAAGTAATTGACTTTCATATCGATTCGCACTATACTGGCAATAGAGTATCCGCCTATGCGAGTTTTTTACGAACATACCCATTTGGTTTCCTGAAAGGCACGCTTCCATTTCGCGTGCCTTTCTCTATCTTCTAAAGGAGATATATCAATGGACTCTGGAATGATCGGCAAGATCGAAAAAGCCAAGCAGTACGCTCAGGAACGCGAACGCTTCCACTTTGAGAGTCTCACCGTCTCAATCGACGGCGCCAACAATCCTCATCGCGTCTCCCTTGCAGAGGGGACATGGAATTGTGATTGTGATTTCTTCCATAGTCACGGACTCTGCACCCATACGATGGCCCTCGAAGAACTCCTGAAAGGCATGCTCTCTGTTGCCATGAAAGCCTGAGCAGGTTTACAAGACCGACGATTTGACCTCCGAGGGTTCCCGCCCTCGGAGGTCGCATTTTCAGGTACAATTCTCCCCTATGAAGACCTTTTCACGTCGTGATTTTCTCAAACTAGGCGGATTGGCATTGGCCGGTCTCGCTTTCACATCCTTCCAGCCGGAATTTACCGAATTCGAAGATATCGAAATGGTGCGCGTGGCAAAGGACCCGGTCAGCGTATATAAAGAGGCTTCCGATAAGAGCTCCATTGTGCATACCTGGGTGCGCGACAACCTGGTCCACGTCTACGAATCGATCCAGGTTCCCACCACCGGGAATACCTCGCTCTGGTACCGCGTCTTCGGCGGATATATGAATGCCGGGCGGTTGCAACAGGTGCGTATACAATATAATGTTCCTCTGTCCAGCGTCCCGGCCAGCAAACTTTTATCCGAGGTCACGGTCCCGTATACCGATGCATACCGCTATAACCAGTGGGATGGCTGGACCCAGTATAACCGTCTGTATTACAGTTCCATCCATTGGATCACCGGCATAGAAGCCGGGCCGGACGGAAAAGCCTGGTACGATATCCAGGACAATGAAGACAAGAACCTTCATTATTACGTTCCTGCCGAACAAATACGCCCAATTTCACCATCAGAGATTACCCCGCTCTCCCCGGATGTACCAATGGGCCAAAAACGGATCGATGTCGACCTGACCACGCAAACGCTCACTTGTTACGAATCGGACAAACTCGTTTTCGCCACCCAGGTCTCCTCCGGGCAGGGTGTTTTGTTGGCCACCCCAGCTGGCGACGACAACATCATGGATAAACTTCCCTCCAGGAACATGAGCACCTCCAGCCCCCTGGCAGATGATATCATTCCATTGATGGGTGTCCCATGGTGCAGTTTCTTTACTGATAAAGGGCATGCCTTCCATGGTACCTACTGGCACAACAATTTCGGTTTCCCGATGAGTCATGGCTGCGTCAATATGCGCAACGAAGATGCGCTTTGGTTGTTCCGCTGGAACCAGCCGGCTGCCGGGTTTGACGATATTAACAAAGCCACCCTGGACGTTAAAGGATACGGGACGCCCGCCCACGTACACTATTGATATGCCAACCCTGACCTGGCCATCCAAAGCCCTCCTGCCTCCGGAACCGGTTGGCTTGACCCTTGATTCGGTTATTTACCCGCAGGGTCACGGGTATCCGGGAGCCAGTCCCCAAAACCACCTTTTTATGGGGGATAATCTGGGCGTGATGGCTGCCTTACTGCCTGATTACGAGGGTCGCATCGATTTGATCTATGCCGATCCACCTTTTTTCACCAACAAACACTATCCAGCCCGCATCGGGCGCGGCGAGGATTCCCGCCACCCGTTGGAATGGCAATTGGCCGAAGGCTATGGGGACCGGTGGGAGGATATGGATGATTATCTTAATTTCCTCTACGCACGCCTGGCGCTGATGGCCCGATTGTTATCCCCGCATGGCACCCTTTACCTGCATTTGGATTGGCACGCGGATGCCTGTGCCCGCCTCCTGCTGGACGAATTTTTCGGTCCTGACCGCCTTCTAAATGAAATCATCTGGACCTACCACGGACCTTCCCCCGTTCGTCGCGCATTCAACCGTAAACACGATACCATCCTTGTCTACACCAAAGGCGATGACTATACTTTCAATGCCGATGTGGTCAGGGAGCCTTACAATCGCAATACCATTAAGACCTTCGAGTCGTCCGCCAAGGCTGGTTTCGGAAAAATCCCAGACCTGGAGCGCGGGAAAGTCCCGGAGGATTGGTGGTATTTCCCGGTCGTGGCCCGTTTGCACAACGAGCGGACCGGCTACCCTACCCAAAAACCCGAGGCGCTCATCCAGCGGATTATTCTGGCCTCTTCCAATCCCGGCGACCTGGTTGCCGATTTCTTCTGCGGCTCCGGTACATTCCCGCTTGTCGCTGCCCGGCACGGCCGCCGGTTCCTGGCCTGTGATGGAACCTGGCGCGCTATTCACACAGCCCGCAGCCGCCTTTGTGAACAAGACCAGCCTTTTTCATTGCTCCGGGCTGAGAACTATGCCGTTCCTTCCGCCAATACTTCCATAAAGTTGGATATTCGATCGGAAACGATCCGTCTTCTGGACGCTCCGGAGTTGGATTATTGGGATGTCGATCCCGCCTGGAATGGGAAAGTCTTTCAAAGTGCGGTGCAAGCCCGCCGCCCAAATCGTTCCGGGCAAATCCCCCTGGAAATAAAATCGCCCGCCGCGTTTACCAACCTGTGCGTGCGGGCAGTCGCCATCACCGGGGAACAGATACAATTACACGTCCAACCGGTATCCTACACCTCTGACCGTCCTTAATATCTTGGGGGCCTTTGGGTCGATTTCGATGGCCCGCCGCAGCCAGGAAATGTGCACATCCAGCGTACGCGTGTCATCCGTATAATCGGTTTCCCAGACCTGGGAAAAAAGAGCATTCCGTTCGATCACTTCGCCCTGGTGTTCGATCAGGGTTTTTAAGAGCAGCATCAAACGCGGCGTCAGGCGGGTCCGCTTATCCAGGCAGCGCACGATCCGCTTTTCCACATCCAGCCGCACCGGGCCGGCATGGATGTTGGACTTGCCATCCCCTGGCAGAAGGTGCCTGATCCGGTTGACCAGTTTTTGGGCGGTAAAAGGCAGCGACAGGATGATATCCGCATCCAATTTTTCAACTTCGCGATCTGAGTCAAGGATCACCAGGATCGGTAATCCTGGCGCCTTGTCCCGTAACGACTGGCAAATTCGTTTCCCGCTGGCCCGCAAAGATGCCGCGTTAACTACCACCACAACCGGGCGCAGGCCCTCGCCGAGACGCGCCAAAGCCTCGCTGCCATTGGAAACCGATTCGACAACAAAACCTTTTTTGCGTAAGGCGGGGACAAATGCAGGTTGGTCTGCGTGTTTGCCCTCAATGACCAGAAGCGTTGAATCACTCATTGGAATAATGTGGATTACATTATTTATACTTACACTAATTATACACCAATGTTAAAGAAATCAAATCCATCTATGGTACCAGAACAATGCATCCAATTATTATACTGGCAAACCTGAAATTCCTGCCAGGGCTGCATGGTCAATTAAGCGCGCATCCCGTTCAGGTGACCCGGATCGAAATGCCACAGTAGGCGCATTCAGCCGTATTAGCGTCAACCCAGGTTGCTTCACTTGCATGCAGCGGCGCGCCACACTTTGGGCAGTTGGTCGGCAGGTTGCCGCGCGGGGTGGCGGCCGGGGCGGGCATGGGCATGCCTCCCACCACCGGCCCGAATTCTTTCGCCAGGGCTTCGGCCGAGTTCTTCATGCCTTTGTTGGTGAACTTGCGGGTGATATTGGCATAGAACACCGGCGTCCGGTTAACCATCTGGTATTGAATGAAAAGGCTCAAGGCACGCCGCGCCTGGACCAGGGCATCCTGCTCATCCTGGCCGTCTGCAAACGCGTGGGCGGCCTGGGCATGCAGGTTGGCCGCCCGGCGCGGGTGGTTGCTGGTTTCCATATTACTGGCCAGTTGGGCAAAGATCGGCGCGGCCAGGATGGGTTGTCCACTGGCAACCAGCTGGTTGGCCTGGTTCATCGCCTTCAGTTGGGCCGGGCCGAGTGGTGCGGGATTCTGACCGGGATTTCGAAAGCGTCGGAACATGCTGTCCTCCATTATGAATTATATGAATTAGACGGAACTCCAGAATTGTATCAATGCGACATCTTATCCCATTTGGATTAAGCCATTATTAACTCTCCATGAACTGGGTGTAAAAAAAGTTCCTCTACACTAATTCCTTGAATTCGTCATAAGGCATCTGTACTTCCTGTTCCACCAAGGCCACCATCTGCTGCCACATCCCCATAAAAATGCGTTTGCGCCGTTCGATTTCCTCGACCGTAAATGCATTGAGCAGCATTACTTCCTGGATGCTTTCGCGAAAATGCTTGGGCAAGCAGTCCAGTTTTTCCACACAGTAAAAGCGCCATTTCATATCCGCCACGAGTTGGCCATTTAACGCAAACAACATGTCGTAGAAATAATTCAGTCCCTGATCAAACATATGCTGCGCGCTGATGATATTGCCGCGCTCCACCCACAGGTTGGTCAACCGATTGATATACCATTCTGAGAGAACCAGGCCTGACATCAACAACCACTTTTTCTCCTCTGGTTGCAGAGGAACTTTTTCCTGTAACAGCCGGACTATCAGGCCATTTGGATCGTAATGGATCTGTGCCTGGGAATAGGTCCAACGCTTCGCCATGTCCCAGGTCGCCTGAATTTCAGCCTCATAATCTTCCACGTGGCTATGGATCTCAAAACCCTCCACCTTTTGAAACATGGTTGGCATTGGAATAGCCGGCTCGTGGCTTTTGAAGAAGGTGATATCGATGTCGGCGGAGGCATCATAATAACCCCTAGCGATGGCGCCCAGGAAAACGATCCCGGCCATCCCATCGACGGCATATTGCCGGGCGAATTCCCTTGCCAACCGCCTGGCTTGCTCCAATTGCATTAGATCGTTGGATTGGATTGGAAACTGTGTGTTCATGGTGTCCTTCCCTCATATCATGATATCGGCAGCATTTTATACATCCGGCTGTTAAAATCAGTCATTTCAATCCGAAAAACAGACTTTCCCAATACCCGTGTGAACCTACCATTTTCAAACGCCATGCAAGCGGGCTCGTCAATGCCATATCCAATATCTGTTTTAGTTTTCGCCATCAGCTCCAATACCTCCGGCAATGCATTCCATTCCGTGAAATGCACACCGATGACAAAACCACTCGCCAAGCCCAATCCCTGAACTATTTTGAGTTCTTTCTCGCCGGTTTCCTGCGGAGTCAGTGGACAT
>JBEKEB010000057.1:0-21027 GCA_050014055.1 Anaerolineales bacterium
TGTCAATCTTCGCTATATTTCCCTACCCGACCGGCTGGTACATGCGCTGGAACGTATCAGCAGTTTCAAAATGAATAAGAATACCATCCCCATCGCCAGCCTTTCACCGTTTTCCAAGCTTTCACAGAATGCCTCCCTTGTGAAGGATTCCATTTCAACCTTATTGGGTTGGGTGCCCGATCTGCCTCAACGGGATGCGTTGAGAGTCTTAAAACTGATTGGCGTGACCAGGACCACCTCGGTTTGCTACCTACCCTTGATCATTGAAGGGAAAACAATGGGGGTTCTGTGGATGTGGGGCGAAGGAATTCACGAAAACGACATGCCGACCATGTCGCTGTTTGCCAGCCAGTTGGCTGCCGCCCTTCAGAATGCCGACCTGCTGACCGAAGTGGGGCGGCTGGCCATCACAGATGAACTGACCGGAATTTATAACCGGCGATTCTTTTTTGAGATGGCCGAGAAGGAATTTACACGCGCATTGAGAGGCAAAAGTCCGCTCTCGGTCCTGCTGGTGGACATTGACCATTTTAAGAATTTTAATGACTGCTATGGACATGTGGTGGGCGACCAGGTTTTACGGGCGGCTGCCCAAATGATGGCCACCGCCTTGCGTGAAAGCGATATCATCGGACGGTACGGGGGAGAGGAATTCTCCATCATTCTGCCAGACACGAACAACAGCGCCGCCAACCTCGTGGGCGAACGATTACTCGCAAAGGTTTCCGATATACCCTTTGATACCGAAGCGGGGAAACTCTCGATACAAATAAGCATCGGCATCGCCGGGATGAGCAAAGAGACCCCCACGCTGCATTCCTTGATCGTGCGGGCTGACCAGGCCATGTATAATGCCAAGAGCGCCGGCCGGAACCGCCTGGCAGTCATATAATCCGGCCCCTTGCCTGTCAGCAGACCTCAGGATTGCCTCCTGAGGTCTGTTATTTGATGCAGTTTACTTTTTCAGGTCTGCCAGCCGTTCTTCGACCGCCTGCACCTCCAGCTTGAGGTCGGCCAGATAGGCTTCCAGTTCCTCGGCCTGTTCGGCTTTGGTCAGATAGCGGCGCTGGAAGCGGTCGTCTCCGCCGCAGCATTCGCAGCCGCAGTCGCAGCCGTTCCCGCACTCACAATTTCCGTTCTTGCAATTACAGCTTTCGTCAGACATGCTATATCTCCTTTTCTTCAATCGACTTGAACAATTGTGGCATTCGGGGCAAAGAGTCTCCTCTGCAACCAGAATGACACGTTAACCAACCCGATCATCACCGGTACTTCAATCAGCGGCCCGATGACTGCCGCAAAGGCCACGCCGCTGTTGATGCCGAACACGCCCACCGCCACGGCAATTGCCAGCTCAAAGTTGTTGCTGGCCGCCGTGAAGGATAGTGTGGCCGTCTTCGAGTAATCCGCTCCGATGGCTCTGCCCATGAAGAAACTGACCAGGAACATGATCACGAAATAGATCAGCAGGGGGATGGCGATCCGGACTACGTCCAACGGAAGCTGGATGATATATTCGCCCTTGAGCGAGAACATAACGATGATGGTGAAGAGCAGGGCGATCAGCGTCAGCGGGCTGATCTTGGGAACAAACACCTTGTAATACCAATCCTTGCCTTTGGCGCGCACAAGCAGGAAATGGGTCAGGAATCCGGCGATGAACGGGATGCCCAGGTAAAAGAATACGGTCCTGGCAATCTCGCCGATGGTGATGTTCACTATGTTTCCGGTCAACCCGAACCAGGTCGGCAGGACGGTGATGAATACGTAGGCATAGACGCTGTAGAACAGCACCTGGAAGATGCTGTTGAAAGCCACCAGCCCGGCCGCGTATTCGGTATCGCCTCTGGCCAACTCATTCCAGACGATCACCATGGCGATGCAGCGCGCCAGGCCGATCAGGATCAGGCCGGTCATATATTCCGGGTAGCCGCGCAGGAAAATGATCGCCAGGGCGAACATCAGGATGGGACCGATGATCCAGTTTTGCACCAGCGACAGCCCCAGCACCTTCCAGTTGTGAAAAACATCCCCCAACTCCTCGTAGTGAACTTTTGCCAGTGGAGGATACATCATCAGGATCAGGCCGATCGCGATGGGAATATTGGTGGTTCCGACCGAGACAAATGTATTGAAATTGGTGACGGCTTTCGGGAACAAGAATCCGATCCCCACACCGACCGCCATGGCCAGGAAGATCCATAGGGTCAGAAAGCGGTCGAGGAAGGATAGGCGTTTCGTTGTTCCCTTCGGGGCGGTAGCATCCAGTTCGGTCATGCTAGGCTCCTTAAATGGAATTTTGTCAACTGAGCGCGTTGGCCAGCCACGTCGTCACTTCTGCCTGCGAGGGGATGCGGCCTGCGCAGACAACCTTCTCGTTAATGACCAGGCCAGGGGTGGAGAGAATTTTGTACTTCATGATGTCAGCGTGGTCGGTCACTTTGATCACCCTGGCTTCAATGGCCAGCCCGGCGACGGCCTTGCGGGCGATGGATTCGACATTTTTGCAGTTGTCGCAACCCGGCCCAAGAACTTTGATGGTTAACATAAATTGGCTCCTTTTCTAAATGTGGTTAGGGATTCTATCCATTACTCAAATGAAAATAACGGCATGTCAGGATCGTTTTTGTTCTTCGGGCAAAAACTGCTCAACGGCATCCAGGGCATGCGCGGCATAGATCGATCCCGGGCCCCCGCCCATCAGGATGCCCACGGCAATCGTCTCCAGTAGTTCCTGGCGGGTGGCGCCAGCAGCGACGGCATCGTGAATGTGATAGGCAATACACCCTTCACAGCCGACGACAATACTGATCGCCAGCGCCATCAGCTCTTTGACCTTGCTGCCAAGAGCGCCCTGCTCGAAGGATTTTTTGTGCAGGCGGGCGAAACCGCTCATCGGACCGGGAATCTCGCTTCCAAGTTGGGCAAGGTGCTCTTCGAGGAATTTGTGCATTTCAACGTAATCGGTATTCATCCCTTGACCTTTCCGGTGACCGGCGCAAACTGTAATCCAATGACCTTGATGCTCAGCATAATCACTTCTCCTGTCGGTCACTTAAGTTCGATGGCTGCGCCGCAGCATTCCGTCACGCAAAGGCCGCATCCGTTGCATTTTTCGTAATCAAAGACGATCCGGCCGCCCAAGGGAGCAGTCTCATCGGCGACGAAAAGGATCGCGCCTTCCGTGCAGGCTGGAATAGCCAGGCAGATTTGCGCCTGCATAGGGCATTTCCGTTCGTTGAGAACAGGCTTCATTTCGTCACCTCGATCTTCGGCTCAATGATGATCTTGGATTTGACCGAATTGGCGACCAGGCTGTACTTCTGCGCCGATTTGAGGGCGCGCTCGATCCTCCCGCGCACCTTCTCGGGGTCTTCACCACCAGCTGAGACGTGGATGACTGGCCATAAACGCAGGTGCGTAAAAATCTCGGTACGGTCCAACTCGATCAATTTGGTGCCCTCCGCCCGGCAATCGTAGGAGAGCAGGTTAAGCTTGTAGCGTTCCGTGGCCCAGATGAACATCATCATGATGCAGGTGTTGGCGGCGGCCACGAAGGCGTCCTCCGGGGTCAGTACACCGGGGTGTCCCTGTGCATCCGGCGGCGCGGAGAAGTCCATTTCCGGGCCATTGCCCAGGGCTATATGCCCCCAATGTTCGCCCTTCCAGGCCACACTGGTGTTATAAGTGGATGTGCGGCTCATTTACCTTCCTTCTGTTTTCTTATGAACGCTAAATATTCAAATACTAGGACTGTTGCATAGTCATTCTCTTCATCGGAAGGGATCGGGTTATAGACCTTCACTGTTTTTAAAAGTTCCTTTGCAGTCACCTCGGAGGCGATATTGCCGGAATCCATCAACTGCTGAAAGATAAGCGGCAGGGCGACTATGGTAACTGTCTTCCCATTTACAACGATATCCTGCACCGGGATCCCGGAATTACAGGAGCAGGTGGCTTGGACGGGCGTCTGCATGACGGGTAAGCCGGTTTCTTCAATGGCTCTGGCTGTGCGGTTCCAGTGCTTTTGAAGCAACTCATCCACCAGCCTTGCCACATCCGATGCGGTCGCTTCCACTGCTTGGTTCCCGGCCGCATTCAGTCGGCGTTTGCCTTCCGGTTTGCCCAGACCGCGCCCGGCGACGAGTTCCGTGACGACGATGCTTGCGGCGGGTTTGCTGGAGTACATTTCGGTGCCATGCGCAGCACAGCGTTTGTCACAGCCGTCAATGGCGATGGTTGGGTAGAACTTTGCAAAAGCCCGGTCGCCTTCCCCACCGGCCAGGAAGAGCGGCAGGCAAATCGTGACCGTGTCTGTCGGGCGCAGTTGCTCCAAAACTTTGAGAGCTGCCAGGCGGGTCACCGTGCCCTCCGGGAGTTCCTCCCCGGAGCAGGAGACGATGCCAACCTTCTTCTTGGGCAGGTCAGGCATTTTCGCCTGCCTTTTTTCCGGTGATGATTCCATCCACCATGCTGGTAACTTCCTCTGCCAGGACGCGCGCCAGTTTCTTACCGCCTTCATTGAGTTCGGCGATGCCCAGGGGTTTGAGGTCCTTATGGCGGCGGTAAACATCCAGGACCGCAATTTCCTGTGCGACCGTGCCACCGCTCTGTTGCACCATTTTTGCGGCGCAGGCCAGTTTGCAGCCGTCGATGGTTATTGCCGGGTATCCGGCTACAACTGCCCGGGATTCTTCGTCGCCCAGCACCAACAGGGCCAGTGACACGAGTTGGGTCTGTGCGTGCCGCATTTCGTCGGTGACCTCATAAGCGGCTTCACGACTGACCGTTCCATATGGCTTGCCAATCCCACTGCAAGGCACAATAATGACTTTCTGATTCTTTTCCATCATGATTTCTTTGTTTCCTCTTCCGTCTGGCCCTTCATGATCTCGAAGTAAGCCTGCGGGTTGAGCAATCTGACGCGCTCAGTTTCCCAATCGGCGACTTCCATCACAGCTAACCAGCCGGTGCCATAAGGGTCCTGGTTGATAGCTTCCGGGGCATCGCTCATGGCGGGGTTCACCTCGACGATTTTACCGGTGACGGGGCTCGTATAGGTGATATTTACCTTGATCGTCTCGATGTTCGCAACATCCTCACCGGCGGCCAGGGTAGTCCCGGCCGGCCTGACATCTGCAAAGGCCACATCCCCGCTGCGCTGCTGGACAAAGTCTGAAAGCCCGATACGGGCACGGCCGTTCTCCTCTTTCACCCAGACCCCTTCAGAAGAATAAAAACGATCCATGGCAACCTTGAAAGTGAATTTATCCAGCGTGGTTTCCAGAAAGTCAGACATGTTTCACTCCTTCTGTGGGGAACAATTGGGGCAGTCACAATCGGGTGAGGCTGCCATGGCTGGCAAATCCAGCCCCTTTAATTGCGCCGCCTGTCGGACGAGGCCGAGCAGGGCAGGGTCGCACAGGCGGTAGTAAATGTAGCGTCCTTCCCGCCGGTCAATCACCACCCCGGCCTCGCGCAGCGCCATCAGGTGTTGTGAAAGGGCTGCCTGGCGCAAGCCGAACATCGCTTCCAGGTGGCAGACACAGGCTTCCCCTGTGCCGATGCCGAGCAGGATTTCCAGGCGCGGTGCCGGGCTGATGGTTTGCAATAAATCGCTTACTTTCTCGAGGTTGATGGTTGCATTTGTCATATTCATAATCCTGAATATATTATAATAACATATTCAAAAATGAGAATATGACAATCGTCACCTGGTTGTAAGCAACTTATCAAGTTCGATGGGTAGAATAAATTTCCGGATTTTCATTTACGCAGTCATTACTCGTCATTAATCAAATGGATTGAAATACGCTTGCCTCATAAACACTTCCCGTCGTTGGGATGTCGTGTGCAAACTGCGCTGCGCACATGGAACGCGGTCTGTGATCCGTGCCCGCTGTGATCAACGTAGATGTGAGCCTCGCGATTGATTGTGCGATAGGCAAAATTACCCCCAGAGGTCGCGACAATTGCAGATTTGAATCACGCGGTAAACGTTGTTGTTTGTGAAGCGCTCGATGTGGTAGACTGGGAATATAAAAAAATTATTGTCCAGATTGTCCTTTATCGGCTATGAACACAACACGAGCTTCTGATATAAAACTGGGTATAAGGATCGAAGTTATTACCATCCTCTGGATGGTAATCGAGATGGCGGTTTCGATTGGCGCGGGAATAGCGGCAAAAAGTGTTCTACTGACCGCCTTTGGATTGGACAGCCTGATCGAACTGGTAAGTGGATCCATCCTGCTATGGCGGCTTTCCGTTGAAAGCCGTGGGGGGAATCTCAAAAGCGTTGAGCGATCTGAACGGCGGGCAACTTGGGTAGTGGCAGTTACCTTGGGCCTTTTATGCGCCTATGTATTGATTTCGTCTGTCTTTGGTTTGCTCACCCATGCAAAGCCCGAGAGTTCCTTCATCGGGATTGTTATATCGGCGGCGGCCTTGTTGATAATGCCCTTTCTTGCTGTATCCAAGCGTCGTATATCAAAGCGGATCAATAGCGTTGCCCTGGCGGGAGATGCGGCCAACTCCATCACCTGTGCCACCATGGCAGGGATAGTGCTCCTAGGGCTTGTTCTTCACACACTCTTTGGCTTTTGGTGGGCCGAGTATATTGCTGCGCTTGGGTTTCTGGTATGGCTTATAAAAGAGACTCTGGAGGTATTTGAAGAAGCCCTTGAAAAAGACAAAGAACCAGCTGGGCGGGAATAATCAGGGTTGACAACCAGACTCCAATCTTGATGAAATATGCATGAGAATACCGCCTGGGTACGGCTTCGCGCACTCTTTCTGTATTTTTATTTACGCAGCGATTACCCACCATTAATCGCACCTTAACCGGCATGGAGTACGATAAACTTGTCTATTATTCTCTGGAGGTTTCCATGTCACAAACACGCGTTCTCTTTCTCTGCACCGGCAATTCCGTCCGCAGCCAAATGGCGGAAGCTTTTTTACGCAAATATGGCGGCGACCGCTTCGAAGCCCACAGTGCAGGCCTGGAACCGAAACTCCTGAATCCTTTGACCGTCAAAGTGATGGAAGAAATTGGGATCGATATGTCGGGCCACAAATCCAAAGGATTCGAAACCTATCTCGGCAAGCTGCTGTTCCAATACCTCATCACGGTTTGCGATGACGCTGAAAAGAATTGCCCATCCACCTGGCCAGGGGTGAGCAACCGCTTGCACTGGCATTTCGAAGCCCCGGCTGCCTTAATCGGCACGGAGGAAGAAAAACTGGCGAAGTTCCGCCAGGTGCGTGACCAGATCGATCAAAAAGTCAAAGTATGGGTCGCTGAACAGGCCTGATTTTAATCAAATCTGGGTAATCTTCGATATAGGTAAACCATTTTTGTAATAAAAATATCCCCGCCGCGCAAAGCGGCGGGGTCTTGTATTTAATCAGGGAATTTAACTACTCTATTTTCTTTTCTTCGGGCTGGGAGGTCTTATTCTGCATATCCTTGCGGATTTGCTCGCGCAGGGCCTCGGCTTCGGGGGAGCGCTGTTTGGGTTGTGCTTCCTGCGACAGTGCGCCGTACCGGTCGGAGAGCAGCATGGTCAACAGGGCTTCCATGATGCTGCTGGAAGTGCTGCCCTGTTCCCCGTTGGCTCCGCCGCCGCTCACCACCACGCGCGGCACCACATCCACCCCCGATTGCTGGATCGCGTCGGAAAAGCGGTTGAGTACCTGTTGGGTCATCTGGAACTGCGGCCCTCCATAAGCACGCACCTGTTCCTCGGTGGCGAGCGCCTGGGCGATACCGATGCGGGCAATTTTTTCGGATTCCGCTTCGGCCAGGGCGCGGATCTGGGCAGCCTGCTGGATCGAGCGCTGGTATTCGGCCTTGCCCTGGTTGGTCTGAATGTTGATGTCCAGCTCGGCCTCGGTCATCCTGGTCTGCATGTGTGCACGGCTCTCGGCCTCGCGCAGTTCGCGTTCCTTGACGGCAGCCTGTTCCTGCCGGCCGTAGGTTTCCACCTGTTCCGTGGCAATCTGCCGGGAACGTAGTTGGGTCAGGATGGTTTCGATTTGCGTTTCATTTTCGGGTGAGTATGGTGTGCCAATCAATACCTCTTCCAGTTCCAGGTTGTAATGGGCAAACTTTTCCTTCATCTCTGTGCTGGCCTGCTGCTGGATGGCGCTGCGCTCCTGCAATAGCTGGATGAGGGTGCGGGTCTGGCCGACGTTCTTAAAGTAGGCCGACACCATCGGGTCGAGCGTCTGTTCCACCAGTTTCTTGATGTCTCCAAAACGCTGGATGACCAGTGGGGCCTTCTGGTAGTCAATATGGACCACCACCGAGAGTGGCAGGGAAGGCTCGAAGGCGTCCTTGGTAATTAGTGACACCTCGGACAGGTTTTCGTCGTAGTGATGGGCTCCGGATTCGCTGTGGATCCATTTGAGGATGAAGTTGGTAGTCGGGACAATGATTACTTTACCGGCATAGGTATTGAATGCGTACTTGCCGGGCAGGAGCGGTTCATTCCACACGCCCCGGTTGCCTTTGGAGGCCAGTTCGCCATGGCGGTAATCCTTCCCCGAAAGGTCCGCGCCCATTGCTCCGGTATAGGAAACCACCACGCCCACGTTGCCGACTTCGACGAACGTTTTCTGGATCATTTCAACGGTGGCAAACAGGCGGTTGATGTAGTACGTACCTTCCACCAGCACCTGCAATTGGCGGCCGCGCATGCCGCCCGCGGCCAGGAAGTTATCGGCATCCTGGAAACTATTATGATAGGTGTCGGTCTGTGCCGAGGCGTCGCCGACGATCGGGGCGATAATTTCACCCTGGACCAGGGACGGGCCGTCATGGACGGTCACGATCCCGACCGTATCATCCGTGTCTTTAATGACCACGGGACGGAAGCCGTAGCGCTGGCCGATCACTTCGGCCATGCCCCGGATGGTATCCGCTTCTTCCTTGCTTAGGGAAAGGGCGTAGACGCGCTCTTCGGTGATCACAATGAACTGCACCAAGTTGAAGGCATACGTACCTTCACGCAGGATACGGCGCTGCGGCCCGCGTTGCCCGCCATTTTTCAGGAACCCTTCCACGTCCTGAAAATCCTGGACGGTGGCATTCGAGGCCAATACCTGGGCCGGGTTGAGTTGTTTGCCATCCCGGGCGAAGATATAGCCGACCTTACCCTGCGAGATGGTTACCAGCGGAGCCATGTGAACCACGTACTGGATCGGCATCAGGTAATGCAGGCCGCCGCGCAGGATCTGCGGCTGGTAGCCGGCCTCGCCTTGCAGGGCGATCAGACCGCCCTTTACGGAGCCTCTGCCGCTCCAGCGTTTTTCGATCATGCCGATCCGGTTGTTCGGGATAAACCGGATTCCGGAAAGCATCATGATAAACAGGATCACCAGGATGATGATCCCTGCACCTAACAAAATACCATTCATGCTGCGTACTCCTTTTCTGTGCTTTCGATGAAGCCGCTCTACTATACTGCTTCTTAGGTAATTAAGGTAGCTTTGAAGCGTCAAAATACTGGCAATCCCGGCAATTTGGATTCAAAAATATTCGCAGTACATAATACATACGCTCTGCCAGGAAAGGGCGTTGCAGATGGTTGCTTATTCCTACCTGGCCGCCGAATGAGCCTGTACAGGCACACCTGCTAGCTTAAAAAATCTGCAGGGACGACAATCCGGTGTCTTCCCTGCAGAAAGATGGAGATTTCCCGTTTGTTTATTGTTTTTCGTAGACCGCCCCATCCGCCGCAGGCGGGTGCGCCCGGCCAACCACCCCAGCCAGCACGATCATGGTCACGATGTAGGGAGCCATTTGAAGGAACTCGCTGGGGATCGGTATATTCAAGATCTGCATCTTGACCTGCAGCGAATCGGCAAAACCGAAGATTAAAGAGGCGGCATACGCACCAATCGGATTCCACTTGCCGAAGATCATGGCGGCCAGGCCGATAAAGCCCTTGCCGTTCGTCATCAGCCGGTCGAACCGCCCCACGGAACCGATCGTGAAATACGCGCCGCCGATGCCAGCCAGCATGCCCCCGATGATGACGTCTACGTAGCGTGTCAAATAAACATTAATACCCAATGTATCGGCGGCCTTGGGGTGCTCTCCCACTGCCCGGGTGCGCAGTCCCCAAGGTGTGTAAAACAGAACCACATACAACACCGCCACCAGAATAATGGTCAAATAAAAGATAAGATTGTTTTCGAAAAGCATCGGACCCAGGATCGGGATTTTGACCAGCAGCGGGATGGTAATATTGGGGAAAACCCCGGAGTTGTTCAGCTTTTCGATGTTTGTTTCCAAAAAACGGGCAGACAGGAAATTGGTGGCGCCGGAGCCAATGATATTAATTGCGGTGCCGCTCACAATCTGGTCCACTTTGAAGCGGATCACCAAAACCGCATGAATGGTGCCCAGGATTGCCCCAGTCAGGATCGCAGCTGCCAGGCCAATGTAGAGGTTGTGAGTAATGGTTGCAGAAGTCACGGCTGCCATGGCGGCCGAAAGCATGATGCCTTCCAGGCCAATGTTGATCACTGCCGAGCGCTCGCTGATCACCCCGCACATGGCAGCCAGTGCAATCGGTGTGGCTCGCACCACCGAGGTGTTCAACATACCCACCAGATCCATCGACTTGCCGGCGGTTGCCCAGATCAAAAACGAAGCTACAAAACAAAATGCGACCACTCCCACCAGCGCGCCGGTGGAGCGAATTCCACGTGCCAGCTGCCAGGCACCCAGGAAAATGGCGATCAACGCCAGGATATAGATGGACAGCTGGACAGGCAGGGTCAACCTCGGAATCGGGATTACATTCGTGTCCCCCCTGGGTGTCAGCTCGTAGCTGGCCATCTGGCCGGCTTTCACATTAAGACCGAAAAGGAGCAGGATCAACAATCCAGTCCCCACCAGGACAAGACCAATCACTAGGCGGTTGCGGGAATATGGCTTTTTTTCTTTTTCTTGGACTAATGTAGTTGCCATGCAGTCCTCAAGGAATTAGGAAATGAAAATAATGAAGGATGCAGCTCATTTACCCCAACCACGCGTAAGCACGATCGCTTCCGCGCGGGCGAGGCGGATATGATAGACCCAGCGGATCATCGCCGGGGCGGCCACAAAGATTACTACTAGCCCCTGAATGATCGAGATGACGTCCAGCGGAACACCCGCCATGGATTGCATGTTGGTCGCTCCGCTGCGCAGAAATCCCCACAGTCCGGCCGCCAGGACAACCCCAAAGGGATGGCTCTGTCCCAGCAAGGCAATCGCAATCGAATCGAAGCCATAACCGGAGGAAAAGTTCTGCCCCACCCAATGGTCGATCCCAAGTACCTGGGTTGCTCCGGCAAGTCCTGCCAGTGCGCCGCTCAGAGTCATGGCGAGCACAAAATTGCGAACGACGCTCATCCCGGCATACCGGGCCCCGTCCGGGTTGGCGCCCACCGCGCGGATTTCCATCCCCAGGGTCGTTTTAAATAAAAACCAATAAACCAGGAAGGCAATCACCAGAGCCAGTACAAAGCCCCAGTTGAAGCGCAAGGGTGGCGGGAAGAAGCGCGGCAGCATGGCCGAGTCCTGGATAACCGGTGTCAGAGGCCGGTAGCCGGGGGCTTTCATCGGGCCGTTCAACAGCCAATCTCCCAGGCTGAAGGAGATATAGTTCATCATGATGGTATTCACCACCTCGTGCGCCCCGGTTACAGCTTTCAGATAGCCCGGGATGGCGCCCCAGATGGCGCCTCCCGCAGCCCCGGCCAGCAGCGCCAGCGGCAGGTGGACGAACCATGGCAGACCTTTAATGCTGTAGCCGACAAATGCAGAACACAGTGCCCCAATCCCGAACTGTCCTTCTGCGCCGATATTGAACAGGCCGCATTTAAATCCCACTGCCACAGCCAGACCGGCCAGGATGTAGGGCGTTACCGCCGCAAGGCTCTCCGTGACCGGGTAGATGGCCATCAGGAGCGCCTTCTGGTCTCCTGTGGCCAGGTATGCCTGGATGCCCTGGACTACCGCAGTCGGGCTTCCGAATGCACCGACAAACAAAGACCCGTATGCCAGGGCGATCGTATTCCAGGTATCCAGTAGGGCGGTCCCGGGCGCACGAAAGAAATTGCCGTATGCCGCAATCACGCTGGCATCGGTCCCGGCAATCACAATTGCGCCAAAGACCAGGCCGGTAAAAATGGACAGGACGGGAATGAGCAGGGTTTGGAAAACCTTGCCCCCCGATCCACCTTTGCCCCCCCTTTTTGAAGCATTTTTCGGATCCGGCATCTGAGCCGCTTGCATTTCGGTTGTGTTGCGGTCCAAGGTGAACTCCTCCTAAAAGACCCGTTCCACTTCGGTTGCTTTTGTGCTGGTTGGGGAAGCCTTGCGCGCCTCAGCAGGTTTGACTCCTGCCATGAGCAGGCCGATATATTCCTTGCTGACCTCGGCGGAAGCGACGATTTCTACGATCTGGCCTTTATACATCACAGCGATACGATCCGACAGGGCAATGATCTCATCAAGTTCCGGGGAAACCAATAACACGGCTGTCCCCTCATCCCGTTTTTCGATGATCCGGCCGTGAATATATTCAATCGAACCCACATCCAGACCACGCGTTGGCTGGGAGGCGATCAGCAGCTTGATCGGGCGGCTGAATTCACGCGCCACGATCACTTTCTGCTGGTTTCCCCCGGATAAAGTGGAAACGGGTACAAATACGTTCGGCGTGCGTACGTCAAATTGTTTTACCAGTTTCTCGGCATTTTCAATGATTACATCCTGTTGCAGGGAAACCCCTTTGGCGAAAGGAGGTTGATAATACGTACACAGCACCATATTGTCATGGACAGGAAAGCTTAGGATCAAACCATGCCGTTGGCGGTCTTCCGGGATATGGGCTACGCCCCTTTCCAGGATTTTGCGCGGCGTGGTATGCCGCACCAGCTCGTTAACGATACAGATCTCACCGCTGTCTATGGGCAGTAAACCGGTCAGTGCATAGACCAGTTCGGTTTGACCATTCCCCTGCACGCCTGCCACCCCCAGCACTTCCCCGGCATGCACATCAAAAGAAACTCCGTCGACGGTCATGTGTTTGTGTTCGTCCTGGACGCACAAATCCTTCACATCCAGCACCACTTCTTTTGGTTCAGCCGGTTTTTTCTTGACCACCAGGTTGACTTCCCGTCCCACCATCATGGCCGCCAGTTTCTCCGGGGTGGCCTCGGCCGGGGTCACTGTTCCCACCACCCGGCCGCCCCGCAGCACCGTGATATGGTCCGCAACTGCCATGACCTCTTTAAGCTTGTGAGTAATGAAGATGACCGATTTGCCGTGGGCGATCAGGGAACGTAATACTTTAAACAGTCCTTCCACCTCTTGCGGCGTAAGGACCGCGGTGGGCTCATCTAGGATAAGGATATCGGCTTCCCGATATAAGACTTTAATAATTTCTACGCGTTGCTGCGAGCCTACCGGCAGGTCGCCGATATAAGCCTGTGGATCCACAGCCAGGTCGTACTGTTCGGAAATCTCGCGGATGCGTTTTGCCACCCTGACTTTGTCCAGAAAGATCCCATTCCGGGTTGGTTCAATCCCAAGCATAACGTTTTCCGTGGCGGTCATCACCGGGATGAGCATAAAGTGCTGGTGCACCATCCCGATACCGTGGGCGATTGCGTCGCTCGGACCGTGAATGCTGACTTCCTGCCCTTGAATAAAAACCTGACCCGCATCCGGTTTGTATAAACCGTAAAGGATATTCATCAGGGTGGTCTTGCCCGCCCCGTTTTCCCCCAGCAGGGCATGGATCTCGCCCTTCTCAACCATGAGATCAATTCCGTCATTTGCCCGTACACCGGGAAAGGATTTGGTAATGCCTCGCAGTTCCAGGACGGCTGGCATGCAATTATCTCCTGATTATTCGATGGCTTCCAGTGTAGCTAATAAAGAGGGGCCAGGCTGGCCCGGCCCCTCTTCAAGGTACTACGAATTATTTACTTTTCTCCCAGAACGCCGTTCACAGTGACCGCGCCACTGATGATATCTGCCTGGGCCTGGGTGATTTCAGTCTTCAGGGCAGCCGGGATCTGGCTGTCAAAATTATGGAATGGCGCCAGGGCTACGCCGCCGTCGGAGAGGGTATAGGTGACCGTTCCACCGGTGAATTTGCCGGAAATGACGTCCTGGATGGTCTTGAAGACGGCCACATCCACTCTCTTCTGGACGCTGCTCAACTCAATATCGTTGTACTCTGGGGCGGAAAGGAACCAGTCCTGGTCCACGCCGATGATCAGGCACTTCGGGGTGGCCGATTCGCAGTATGCTGCTGCGCCCAGGCCTGCTCCGCCGGCGACCGGCAGGATGACATCCGCGCCTTCCTGAACCATGGAGGCGGTCACATTCTTGCCATCGTCAGTGGAGGTAAAGCCATTGATGAAGGTGCCTTTCTGCGAGACATCATCCCAGCCCAGCACTTTGACGCTGGCGCTGTGCTTGGTGTTGTAATACATGACGCCGGCCTGGAAGCCCTTCATGAAGATGGTGACTGTCGGGATGGCAATACCGCCCCAAGTACCAACAGTACCGGTCTTGGACATGCCGGCCGCCAGGTAACCGGCCAGGAACGCGGCCTGGTCGGTCTGGAAGGCCAGGCCACGTACGTTATTCATCACTGTGGCAGAACCGCAGTCCTTGCCTTCAACACCACCGGGGGCGCAATCCGGGTAGGTGTAGTCGATGATTGCAAATTTCTGGTTGGGATTGGCTTTGGCAGCCGTGGCTGTGTTCACGCCCATCAGGAAGCCGACGGTAACGATCAGATCATCCTTCTCGTTGATTAATTGCTGGATGTTCTTGTCGTAATCGGATTGTTGATGGGATTCGAGATACTTGCCGTTAATTCCCAGTTGTGCAATTGCCTGTTGGACGCCCTGCCAGCTCAAGTTGTTGAAGGACTTGTCATCGATGCCACCGGTATCGGTGACCATGCCGACACTGATCTTGGGGGCCGGGGCTTGGGTGGCGGGAGCCGCAGTGGTGGCAGCCGGGCCGCACGCCGAAAGCACAAATGCTACTGCTACCAAAATGGTGAAAACAGCACTAATTTTCTTCATATTTTTCCTTCTCCTTCGAGTTTTATTATTACAGAATGGGGATGTGTGGAAGCATTCTAATCAATCGGTTGATTCATACAGCGCGTAGGTTTCACCTCCTTTTTCAGTCGCAATCCAACGGGTTGTCAGACTTATATTAAGTATACAAGGTCTGACAGATAAAAACAAGTTAAAAATTAAATAAACACTGCCGATCCAGATATTACGGGTTCGTCAGCGCTACACCGGTCTGAAGCGTGCCCGCAAGCAAACCTTGATCCAATTCGGTCATCCGCTGTTTCACTTCATCCGGAATGGATGAATCCTGATCATGATAGGACGAAAGGCCAACCTGCCCCTGGTAATTCCCGCTTGGGAAAGGGGAACCCCCGGTTTGAGCGCTCTTGGCTGCTTTAATTAACTCGGCAACTCCCGGGGCGATCAACTCTAGAACACTCGCGTATAGGTGCGGAGCCGCCACAGGAATTGCATAATATTGGTCGGTATCCGCGCCAATTCCGTAGATGCCGCGCGTTACCGCCGCGACGATTGCATATTTTCCGGTATCACCGCCCACCCCGAAAATGATATCCGTGCCCGAGTCAACCATCGCGTTGGCGGTTGCCGCGCCCCATTCCGGATCGATCAGGGTCTTATCAAGACCGACATCATTATGATATGTGACAGTCGCCTTGACTGATGGGTTAATATAAGCAGCGCCGGCCAGAAATCCTTCCCCATAGAGTTTCATTTGAGGGATCGCATCGCTGGCACACACTGCTCCAATTTGACCCGTCTTCGACATCAGTGCAGCCAAGGCGCCTGCCAGGTAGCCGATCTGGTCTTCGGCAAAAACCAGCCCGGTCAGGTTCGGGCTGAAATCCTGGTTGGCTGATTGGTCCTGGTCCACACCAATAAAGTATGTATCCGGATAGGCTGCGGCTGCCGCGCGCGTGGCATCGCCCATTGCTTCCCCAACGGTCACAATGACATCGTAACCGGCTTGAGCGAAGACGCCGATATTATCCGCATAATCCCTGGCATCCACCGTTTCAATGGAAGCAACCCAGTCGGTTACCCCGCTGTTCTTGGCCTGCAGTATGCCCTCCCAGGCTGCCTGGTTGTAGGCGCGATCATCGCGCCGGCCCACATCAGTTACCAGACCTACACAAAATACATCCGGCTGTTTGCAATCAGCTGATTTGGGGGCACATCCCGGTACCATTAATATGATCGTTAAAAGTAGCGCAATGATAAGATGGAAATGCTTCATCGAACGATTCTTTCTGGCTTGAAAATCGACTTAAAATAAAGCTTCATCGGGTATTTCCTCTGCCATGATTTTTTCCAGCAATTTACGGTCAGACTTGCTCAAATTTGCTTTTTCCAGCAAATCCGGGCGATGTTCAAATGTCCGCCGCAGGGATTGTTCGCGCCGCCAAGCTGCGATATTGGCATGGTTGCCGGATAACAGGATCTCTGGCACGCCCCAACCGCGGAATTTTGGCGGGCGGGTGTAGTGCGGGTATTCCAGCAACCCCGAAGCATGCGAGTCGTTGAAGGGTCCGTTGGGATCGCCCAATACCCCGGGAAGCAGGCGGGAAACCGCATCGATAAGGATCAACGCGGGCAGCTCCCCCCCGGTCAGTACGTAATCGCCGATGGAGATTTGATCGGTGATAAGGTGTTCGCGGATGCGTTCATCAATGCCCTCATATCGCCCACAAATGAGCGCCAGGCGTGGCTGCTGGACCAATTCCATTGCAATGCTTTGATTAAATACCCGGCCTTGGGGGGTCAACAAAATAACCGGGCAGCCGTTCCCTCCTTCCTTTGATGCCTGTGGTTCGAGCACACTTTCCACCGCTGCAAAGACCGGTTCCACCTTCATCACCATTCCCCCGCCGCCGCCGTATGGCTCGTCGTCGGTGACGTGGTGCTTCTCCGTAGCCCAGTCGCGGATGTTGTGAACACGCACATCGATCAATCCGCGTTGGCCGGCGCGTTGAAGAATGCTGCTTTCAAGATAAGGGGGGAATACTTCAGGCAGGAGCGTGAAGACGTCGAACTCCATATGTCCATTCTAGCTGGAAGCGCTATGCCTGACAAGAGGGTTTGAGGGGATTGACCGGGTCCCAAAGTCGGCCGGACGGCACTGTGAGACACCTTCATGGTTCTACCGGGGAGTTCCGCGGCCCGGAGTCGGCTTTTTTATCGGCGAATCCCGACTTTCAGGGGCGGCAGGCGGGGATTGACGCCCATTTGAATCAGATGGTAAGATGATTGAATGTATTTACGCGGTTCGAAATGGAATATGCGCCGCCGGCAACCGAAAATCAACTGGTTCCTGGTTGTCCTGGTGGTGATCTTAATTGCAGTGGTTACATATGTTGATCGTTGGATTCTACCGAACACCACGACCCCCTTCATACCGACTCCCACTGCCACGCGCGATCCCGAATCCTATGTCACCGAGGCGCAAGCGGATTTTACCAATGGGAAACTGGATGATGCGATCAGTACCTACCTTGAAGCCATCCGCATCAACCCCAAGGATCCGACCATCTATCTCGCCCTGGCGCGTGTCCAGATTTTTGCCGGAAAGTATGCCGACGCCTTGGTGAATGCTGAAAATTCCTTGCTGCTGAATCCCAACAGTTCAATGGCGCAGGCCTTACGTGGTTGGGCGCTGACCGAGCAGGGTAATTACACTGCCGCGGATGACTCTCTCCAAAATGCACTGCGCTTGGATCCCAACAATGGTCAGGCGCATGCCTATAATGCTTTTTTATATGGCGAGATGTTTGAGAACAGTGCCGGTCCATATGTTAATCCCATCCAGACCGCCATTGACGAATCCAGGACTGCCACCAACCTGGCGCCCGACAACCTGGAGGCCCACTGGGCGCGTGCCTATGTTTACCAGCTCACCGGGAACCAGGAACTGGCCGTCCAGGAGTACCTGGCTGCCATCAATATCAACAAAAACATCTCTGAAATCCACCTGGAACTCGGTGTTACGTATAAAGCCCTGGGCGTGATTGACCAAGCCATCCAGCAATATACTCTTTCCATTACTCTCGATCCGAACAATTACCTGCCTGAACTCTACAGTTCACGTGCCCTGGCCTCCATCGGACAATTTACCCAGGCCGAGCAGTATGCCAATGCCGCCGTTCAGGATGCGCCTACCGATCCCTATGTGCGCGGCAACTGGGGCTATATGCTTTATAAAAGCAACGATTGGCCGTCTGCCATCACCCAACTTTCATTGACCGTCAATGGTGGTAAGACAACCGATGGACAGACCGTCCAGCCATTGCCTCCCTCCAACACGGATACCTGGGTTTCCACCTATTATTACACCTATGCGCTGGTACTGGCCCAAAGCGACCTCTGCAGCCAGGCCCTGCCCCTTACACAAACCATCTTGGATGCTTTCCGTTCAAATGATATCGCGGTATACAACGCGCAATATGCCCAGAACATTTGCGCGAAGAACCTCGGCACAGCCGCTCCCCAGATTTCCATCACCCCCCAGGCATCCACCACCCTTGCATCCACCCCAACCCCATGAAAGTGATCCGCCGCCGGACGCTGTTCCATCAGCGCCGGTCATCAAATCTGTACCGCATCTTTGGGCTGTTGATTCTTATCTTCGCCGGAGCTTGGTTTACCTGGCGGCTGGATACGGGCATCATCCGTAATCCATTCGAACCCACTCCCACCGCAACGCGCACGATTAATTCCCTGGTTCAGGAAGGCGAAGCCCAATTTCAAGCCGGCAACCTCGACCTTGCCATTGCCGCCTACCAGCAGGCCACCTCCCAGAGCGGTAATGGCGATCCGGCGGTTTGGACCGAATTGGCCCGCATACAATCTTACTCTTCCAGCCTGCTATCCAACGACGCCGACCGGTTGACGCGGCTTACCGACGCACTGCAGTCTGCCAATCAAGCCGTTGCCGTTGGCCCCGACGACAGCGACGCCTTTGCCATCCGTGCCTTTGTCGAGGATTGGAATGCTGATCCTGCCTTGGACCCCCTGCGAACAGGCACCAAAAAAGCCGCTGATTACCTCTTCGACGCCCAGAAGGATGCTGTCCAGTCCCTAAGCCTGAACAGTCAAAATCCTCTCGGGCTGGCTTATTATGCCGAAATTCTGATCGACCAGCAGAAGTGGGACCAGGCGGCTCTATATATCAATCCTGCCATCCAGCTTGGCCCGCAGGTGATGGATGTCCATCGCGTGTATGGCTATTATCTTGAATCGACCGCCAATTATAGCCAGGCAATCGTGGAATACCAGAAAGCGCTTGCGATTGACCCCAACCTGACATTCCTTTACCTTTCCATCGGAAACAATTTCCGCACCCTGGCTTTCAATAGCACCCTTCCGTCTCAACAGAGCGATCTCTACAACAGTGCCCGCGCAAACTATGCCGAGGCAATCACCATTGATAATCAACTCAAGACCCTTGATCCTTCGATCAACGACCCTTCGCCTTATATTGCCATCGCCAAAACCTACGCCCAGCAGGGCCAGTTCTTTGCCGCGGCTCTGAATGCCCAGGAAGCCATTGCAATCGACCCGACCAATGCTGACCTGTATGGTCAGCTCGGCGATATCTACAAAAGAGGCCGCAACTTCGAAACTTCCATTATCGCCTTGCGTTGCGCCGTGGAAGGCTGCGATGCGCTGGCCTCCTGCCAGGCTGTGCTTGCCGGGAGTGATTGTGTCGGTGTCGAAGTGAAGGCTTTGGTGCTGAACCCCAACAGTGCTGTTTATTACCTGGACCTTGGCTCGGTTCTGTCAGCCTTTGCCCCCAACAAGCCTGAATACTGCCCGGAAGTGGTGACGTTGTTGACTCAGATTGAGACCGCCTATCCCGACAACACCATCATAACCCGAAATTCCGATGTGGGTTTGCAAATCTGTGCCGAGGTTACCGCTGGCCTGACGCAGACGCCGGCCGTCACCGTTACCCCGGGCGCCACGCTGATTTTTACTGCCACGCCCACGGCTCCATTCATGCCAACGCCAACCCCCGGACCAGTTTATACGCCACTGCCGTAGGCACGCCGAAAGAACCGGCAAGGTGCGAGTATCGCATTATCAGAATTTTGTTAATTCCTTTTTTCCCCCCTTGACGTTCATCCAGAAGCCATGTATCATACTGTTAGCACTCTATGCATTAGAGTGCTAAAATTCCGTGAAAAATTTTTCTGGAGGCGAATATGGCACTTAATCTTAAACCCCTCGGCAGTCGTGTGGTGATTGATCCCATCGAGCAGGAGGATATCACCGCGGGCGGCATTGTGCTCCCCGAAACGGCTAAAGAGAAACCCCAACAGGGCAACATCCTGGCGGTTGGACCTGGCGACCGTGATGAAGACGGAAAGCGCATCGCCATGGACGTGGCCGTAGGCGACAAAGTCTTGTACGCCAAGTATTCCGGCACCGAAATCAAAGTGGATAGCAAGAAATTGCTAATCCTGCGCGAGAGCGACATCCTCGCCATTGTTAAAAAATAATTATATTGGAGGAATGAATTATGGCTGCAAAACAACTCGTCTTTTCCGAAGACGCCCGTCGCCGGCTTCAGCAAGGCATTGATGTGGTCGCCGATGCTGTTGGCACCACCCTTGGCCCCAAAGGCCGCAACGTGGCGATCGACCGGAAGTTTGGTTCCCCCACCATCACCCACGATGGCGTAACGGTTGCCAAGGAAATCGAACTGGAAGACCCCTTTGCCAACATGGGCGCACAGCTTCTCAAGGAAGCCGCCACCAAGACCAATGATATTGCTGGTGACGGTACCACCACCTCGACCGTTCTGGCGCATGCCATCGTTACCGAAGGGTTGAAGAACCTGGCCGCGGGTGCCAACCCAATGCGCCTGAAACTCGGCATCAGCCGGGGCGTGGAGACAGTGGT